>JBGOXA010000003.1:0-19882 GCA_041478915.1 Dehalococcoidia bacterium | reverse complement strand
GTTTGACAGAGGTGCTGCCTTCAGGTTGGTGATTCTAAGTGATGGTCAGAGCTCGCTGGAACTGCAGGAGTGGCGACATCCCCGAGTCACCGAGAGCCCTCCGGAGCATCCGGCGTATAGGACCACAGGCCTCAAGGAGGTGGACTGGATGGTGCCCGATTTGGACAAGGTGGTAAAGGACTTGGAGGAAAAGGGCTTCAAGCCTAGAACTCCTATTTGGACCTTCAAGTTCCAAGTGGTATATAGAGTCGAGACAGGTCCTCTATTTTGATCCTGACGGAGTGACACTACAGTTTACTGAGTTGCCCCGTTCGGAGGAGGATCTCGACTGCAGTTCTTCTAGGGCCACCTTCGGTTCGAACGAAGCTTGTACTGGGATAACAACCAGAAAGGGGGCTTTTGACGCGCGTCTGAATCATGTTGCTGTATCCATAAAGGACATGAAAAGGTCACTATTGAAACGTGTGGCATATTCTCATGTGAGGAGGTAAGAAATGAAGAGTAAGTATAGAAGGGCGATAGCTTTGTTTCTGGTCCTGACCCTAATAGCCGTGCTTTGCTTGTCTTGCGGCCACAAACGCCAAGGAGGACCGGTAGTTATTACGCTTGGTTTCATGAGTGATTACACGGGACCTGGGGCAATGGCACTGCGCACCCTCAACTTAGCCATGAACGATTTCGTCAGGCACATTAATGAGGATGACCCGATCCCTCGGGTGCAGATAAGACTTGTCACTTTTGATGCCAGGTTTGACCCAGCCAGGGATGTACCTGGCTATGACTGGTGCAGGGGACGCGGAGCAGAATTAATCATCACTCCTCAGCACACCACCCCAGATATCCTGAAACCCTTTGCGGAAAGGGACAAGGTGCCGATTTTCACTTGGTCCTCTACTGCGAGCATGCTAGAGCCTCCGGGATGGGTGTTTTGTGTTGGTCCCACTTTCTATGATGTGGCAACGACCATCATGAAATGGCTCAGCGAACAGTGGCCCTATTATGATACCATGGTCCCCAAGATTGGTGCTTTTGGTTGGGCAGTTTCGAACAATCTTGATTCTGTGCGAGCAATCAAGGACTTCTGCCAAGCTCACCCGGATCTCTTTGAGTATGTTGGTGATTCAATAATGCCTGCGGGCACAATGAGCTATGGTTTCGGGGCGATAGACAAGCTGAAAGGGTGCGACTACATATTCACTACTGATGTCAATGCAGGATCGGTTTCCTTTCTAGAGGGCTTTCTGGGCCATGGATACAAGACGACGTGGGTGTCTACTGACTCTTTCGCTTCTGGCAAGGGTCTATACCTGGACGCGGTTGGCTGGAAAGGGATGGACGGAACGTTGACTCTGTTTCCGACGCGATGGTGGAATGAAACCACTCCCATAGTCGAGTTGGCCGAAGAGTTGGTGCACAAGTACCATCCTGGGGAAGCTGATGATCTGATCTATCAGGGCATAGGTTATGTAGGTTCATTCCATGGGATGTACTGCTTCTTTGACATTTTGCGTCAGGCAATAGCAGAGGTGGGAGCTGAGAACTTTGATGGCCAAGCCTTCTATAATGCCGCGGCAAAGTTTACGGCCCACTACGAAGGTTATCGGGAATGGGGTTACAATGAGACTAAGCGGTATCTGTTCAGTGACCTCGCGGCTTACAAATGGAGCGCCGAAAACAAGGACCTGGTGAGGGTTGCTGATTGGCTGCCTTTGATACCGGAGTAAAGAGCAGAAGCTCGTTTTCGGAGCGGAACAGCAGCAGGTTCTTGGTCTTAGGGGCACCCCCGTTTGGGCTCGAGCCCGACGAGAAGGTGGCCTCATACTCATCCTTCATGTGTGGGGAGGGAAATATACCCCTGACCCGACTTGATCGAGTTACTCGCATCTTGGGACTGTAGAAGTGTGGGGGATGGCACCCCGTTGTTCAGAGAAGCGCCAGGATCGAGATACTCTAGTGCCTAATTGCGCAAATGTTACGACATTGGCTCAAAGCTGAACGCACTCAAGATATTTGTAAAGGTATTTCCGCAACTAAGCACTAGTCCAAGCTGAGGAGGCATCGTGAAATGAGTCAAAGACTGAATGGCAAAGGTGCGGTAGTGACTGGGGCTGGCCGGGGAATCGGTCGAGCCATAGCTTTGGACCTGGCTGCCGAAGGCGCCAGTGTGGTGGTCAATGACCCTGGGGTAGCCTGGGAGGGAAGTGGGACTGATTTAGGGCCGGCCGACGAGGTGGTCCGGGAAATCAAGAACCGAGGGGGGCAAGCGGTTGCCAATTATGATTCGGTGGCTGACTTCGGCAAAGCTGAGGGGCTTATCAAGAGCTGCGTTGACAACTTTGGTCGGCTGGATATTCTGGTGAACTGCGCCGGTATCGTGAGGCCGGGGGTGATATTCGACATAACTGAAGGGGATTGGGATGCGATGATTGATGTCCATCTCAAGGGAACCTTCAATTGCTGCCGGCATGCCTCCGTCCTGATGAGAGACCAGAGGAGTGGCCGGATAATAAACACCGCCTCTAATGCCTGGTATGGGATCACATTGGGCTCGGCTGCTTATTCGGCGGCAAAGGGAGGAATTGTAAGCTTAACCAGATATCTCTCCAGGGAGATGAGGAGGTATGGCGTTACCTGTAATGCCATTGCCCCCGAAGCAGCAACCAGGCTGACGGACTCCGAATATACCAAGGCTTCGCTTCGGGAATGGTACGAGGCTGGCACGATGACCAAAGCGCAATTGGAAGAATTCCTGGATTTGGCCGGACCTGAGTTTTTTCAGCGCTCGTGGTCTACCTGGCAACGGACGAGGCAGCCAACATAAACGGTCGGGTGCTTCGCTGCGGCGGCGGGGTTGTGGCACTGCATGCAGAGCCCTATGAGCTAAAGGGAATCTACAAGGATCACAAAAAGTATGGGCCCTGGACGCTTGATGAGTTGACGGAGCTTATTCCTAAGACGATCGCTAGAGACCTGTGAACCCGTCACCATCCGAGCCACGAGAGGAGGCCACCTGGCAACGCTTAGTTGACAAAACTGGTCAGCAACAACCATGCCTGTCCGAAGGAACGGGAACCCGGGGGCGCTTCTGTATTGAGCGGATTTGCCCTTGCTCAAGCTTATGACCGGGCCAGTGGGAGGGCTTCTCTCTTGCCTCGGCTAAGAAGTATGACCTGGCTCAAGTTGATCGGGTGAGGGTGGGCAGTGACATGGCAGACAGAAATGACAGGTTTGGACAATGACCGTCAGGTAGAAGATCGGTTAGCTAGAGTTCTCAACACCAGGGAGGTTCTATAGATGAGATTCCAGGACAAAGTAGCCATAGTAACTGGCAGCAGCCGTGGAATTGGGAAGGCAATAGCCATTGCCTTGGCGCGGGAGGGGGCTGACCTCGTCCTAGCGGCCCGCTCGGTGGAAGAACCGGTGGATCGGTTTCGTTTGCCGGGTACCCTGCGCGCTACAGTCGATGAGATCCGTGCCCTGGGCCGGCGGGTCCTTGTTGTCAAGACCGATGTCAGTGTGCGGGCCGATGTGGAAGAAATGGCAAGAAAGGCCATCGAGGAGTTTGGGCGGACAGACATGCTGGTCAACAACGCTGCTGTCACAAACGTCGCACTTACGGCTTCTCTTGACATGACGCCAGAGGAATGTGATTTACAGATAGACAGTAACTTCAAAGGTACCCTGAACTGGTGTCGGGCAGTTGTGCCTCACATGGTAAGCCAGCATTACGGGAGGATAATCAATATCACTACCGATGCTGCCAAAATGCCGTCGCCCACTTTGTCAATCTATGCAAGCTCCAAGGCAGGCGTGGCGCATTTCTCCAGGAGTCTTGCCGGGGAACTGGGACCGCATGGGATAACGGTCAACTGTATGGCGCCAGGTTGGACCTAGAGTGGCGTTCATGTCCCAATGTTTACACAGGATGTACTGGATATGTTGGTAGCCACTCAACCCATCGCCCGGTTCGGCCAGCCACAGGAAATAGCATCGGCGGTGCTCTTTCTGGCTTCTGACCAGGCCGGCTACATAACGGGAGTGCAATTATCAGTCGATGGCGGACTCGCCCCTTTCTAGACAGCCTGCGTGGGCAGGTCGCGGCTTGGGATCCCGTGATGATGGGATCTGTTGCCGGGGTGCGACTTCACAGTTTGCAAGTGAACCAATCAGACTGGTGAGAAATCCGGGTCAAGAGCGCTAGACCAAAAAGCCTAACCCAGAAAGGAGGGAGAAATGAAAAGGGCAGTTTTTGAAGGCGCGTATAATTTTGTGATCAAGGATGTGCCCAAACCTGAAGTTGGCCCTGGACAGACGCTAGTTAAGGTCCGCTACTGTTCAATCTGCGGATCGGACGTCCACCTGTATAAGTACGACAAGGTAGTGGGAGTGGATCCCTTGGCTGATAGTTTCCGCAAAGCCTTCGGGATACCCATTCATTCGGTCATTGGGCATCAAATCTCTGGGGATGTAGTAGAGACGGGCGAAGGTGTGACGTACTGTAAGGTGGGGGATCGAGTGGCATTGCAGGGTCCGGGGGAGGGATATGCGGAATATGTCGTAACCCACTTGGCCCAGCCCGTGCCGGATTCGATAACGTATGAACAAGCGGCCTATTTAGAACCCTTGAACGTGGCGCTCAATGCGGTTAAGAAATCGCGGCTAGGACTTGGGGATATTGTTGTTGTACAGGGAGCTGGAACTATCGGCCTGTCAGTTCTCCAATGCGCGCGAGCCGCCGGCGCCGCAAAGGTTATTGTCACCGAGATGTCTGAACCCAGGCTCAAGATGGCCAGAGAATTGGGCGCGGACGAGGTGATTAATGTAAGGGAAGTGGATCCTGTAGAACGGGTCACAGAGCTGACAGGTGGCTTGGGTCCGAGTATCGTGTTTGAATGCACTGGGAATCACGAAGCCCTTGAGAAAATGGTCGAGATGCTTCCCTTCCACGGCCAGGGGATGATTGTGGCAAGTTACGAGCATCTTGCTAACATCGACTACAATACTGTCATGATCAAGAGCTTGGATATCCAGGGAGTACTTGGCGCGGACAACCTCATGCCGATCGGCATCGCCTTGATCCAATCCGGGCGTATCAAGATGGATCCACTGTACTCATCAATCGTACCTTTGGAGAAGATCAACGAAGCCATGAAGGCTTTATTGGAAGGAAAAGAGGTTGGAGTCATCGTAGAACCATAACAACGGTAATGCCGGTCTCCGGTCTTTCAACGAGGACCATTACATAGAAGGAGGTGCTGATCCAATGGGAGAGGAGACATCCAAACTGAAATTGCCCCCGATAGAGCAGATAGGCATCGTAGTGAAGGATCTGGACGCAGCGGTAGACTACTACACCAATACCTTGGGCTGGGGACCCTTTGGTTTCTTTGAACTCGACCTGAAAGACTTCATCTATCGCGGCCGGGCATGCAATGCTCGAATAAGAGTTGCCCTCAGTTCGTACGATCCTGTTCAGATCGAATTGATCGAGGTCTTGGAGGGTGAAACCCCCCACTCCGTGTTTCTCAGGGAAAAGGGGGAGGGAATCCAGCATCTGTGCTGTCGGGGCGTAGACGATCTTGATAGCGTGCTGGCGCGCCTAGCTAGGGTAGGCATCGAGCCTGTGTTTCAGGGACATTTGCCAGAATTCGGGGTGCGCGCCGCCTACGTGGTCGGCGAAAAGACGAATGGGGTTACGCTGGAGCTATACGAGTTTCGAGGCGTATGATAAATTGGAGAATGATCGGGGGCTAGCTGGGCGGGCCTCGTTCCCGAACAACCTCAGAATTCAAAGGAGGCGAGAAGATGACCGACGACAGGAGCGATACACGGGTTGAAAAGGAACAGGTGATACCGACCACCTGTTCCAGCCATTGCGGGGGGGTGTGTCTGCTGAAGGTTCACGTGAAGGATGGCGTTATCACCAGAATAGAGACCGACGATGGGAAAGAGCCTCAGTTGAGAGGTTGCCTTCGAGGGCGGGCCTATCGGCAGAGGATTTACGACCCCGGACGCATTCTGTACCCGCTAAAGCGGGTGGGTGCCAGGGGGGAAGGTAGATTTGAGCGGATCTCATGGGATGAAGCCCTGGACACAGTAGCCGGGGAGCTAAAAAGAGTCAGGGACACTTATGGTCCAGCGTCTATCCTTATGGTGCAAATGCCTGGTGATACTGCTTCCTTAACGGGTTGGGGAGCGCTGGAAAAGCTACTGAACATGGCGGGTGGCTTTACCATGTACTGGGGTGCAGCATCCTTCAACGCGGCCCTTTATTCTGCCATATTCACCTATGGAACTCTCGATACTTCCAACACTTCGGATGATCTGCTCAACTCCAGGCTCATCATTCTATGGGGCACCAATCCGGCGGACACTATCTGCGGCACCAACACCTGTTGGTACCTGGCCCGGGCCAGGGAAGCGGGAGCCAGAACCGTGGCGGTCGACCCAAGATTTACAGACACGGCAGCCGCCCTAGCGGATGAATGGATACCGATTAGGCCCGGTACCGATGCCGCGATGCTGATTGCAATGGCGTATGTGATGATCAAGGAGCGTCTCCACGACGAGAAGTTCCTGGAGACGTACACCGTCGGTTTTGACCGATACAAAGACTACGTCACGGGCGCGGAAGACGGGGTGCCCAAGACGCCAGCGTGGGCAGAAGAGATCACAGGGGTGCCTTCAGCCACTATCGAGACTCTGGCCAGGAAGTACGCCACAGTTAAACCAGCGGCGCTGTTAGCCAGCAACGCTCCCGGTCGCACTGCCTATGGGGAGCAATACCATCGTGCGGCCATTACGCTTGCGGCCATGACTGGTAACGTTGGCATTCGTGGGGGGAACGCAGCAGCCATGTTTCAGGGCGGGCCACTCTCAGGATTCCCGTACCTTTTGCCTCCCGTGTTATCCAGTCTCGAATTGTGGGACTTTATGCCGAATCCATTGGAGCAGGGTCTTCCCGGTAGGCCAGAAGGAGTGCTTGTCGAATTCGCTCTGGGAAGGGAACCCAGAGTACATGTGGCCAAGATCGCCGATGCCATTCTTACCGGGCGAGCTGGAGGGTATTTCACCGACTACAAGCTGCTCTACGTGAAAAAGGCTAATTACGTTAATTCCTTTCCCAATGTCAACAAGATCGTCAGGGCCTTGCAGTCGCAATCATTGGAGTTCATTGTTGTTGAGGAGCAGGTGATGACGGCGACGGCGAAGTACGCCGATATCGTGCTGCCGGTGAATACGTTCATGGAGAGGGAGGATATGGCCTATGGGCAGGGGTTGGCGTTCATAGGCAAGCAGAACAAGGTGATCGAACCACTGGGTGAATCAAAGTCGCCCTTGCAGATTACGGCTGAGCTTGCAGAAAGGATGGGCATCACTGGCTTCCTAGACAAAAGCGAGGAGGAGCTACTCAGATATAGGGCCCAACTGAATGCTATCCCTGACTATGACGTGTGGACGCAGAAAGCAGTCCACTGGTTGAACCTCCCGGAGCCGCACGTAGCCTTCAAGAGCCAAATAGAGGATCCGGCCAACAACCCATTCCCCACCCCATCGGGAAAGATTGAGATTTATTCGCAGCGAATTGCGGATATTGGTGATCCACTCGCGCTACCGATCCCGAAGTATATTGAGACCTGGGAAAGCCGAAATGATCCTCTTGTCAAGAAATACCCGCTGCAACTCATAAGCACCCATTTCAAGAGACGCACCAACGCCCAGTTTGAGACTGTGCCCTGGCTGAGGGAGCTTCAGAAGCAGGCTGCCTTGATCAACCCGGAAGATGCCCGCAATAGGGATATCCAGGACGGCGAGACAGTCAGAGTCTTCAACGACAGGGGTGAGGTTGTCATTCGTGCCAGGGTAACCGAGAGGATCATGCCAGGCGTGATTGATGTTCCGCAAGGCGCATGGTATGACCCCGATGGCAACGGGGTAGACAGGGGAGGATGTGCCAACGTTTTAACGAACGATGAACCTTCGCCAGGAGGAGCATTTGCCTACAACACGGCTTTGGTAGAGGTGGAGAAGATCATTGGCTGCGGCTGATTCGAGGGACGAGCACACAGGAGTACAGAAAGACTCACGATGGGCCAAACGCGGCGATAAGGAGTCGACAGGGCGTTCTGTAAATCAATCGATGGAGGGGGCATGAAGAGGTGCCTCAAGATAGGCCTAGCCAGACCACAGAAGACGGAGCAGGAAAGGGTCAGAGGCTCAACGTAGCTCTTTGCCTCACCTGCCCTGATACAGGGGGAAAACCATGAAAAAGGCAGTTTTCGAAGGCGCGTACAACTTCGTGATCCGGGACATGCCCAAGCCTGAAGTTGGGCCTGGACTAATCCTGGTCAAGGTTCGCTACTGTTCGATCTGTGGATCCGACGTGCACATATACAAATACAACAAGGTCCCCGGAGCGGATCCTCTGGCTGACAGTTTCAGCAAGGTCATGGGGATTCCTATCCATGCGGTCATTGGCCATCAAATCTCTGGGGATGTAGTAGAGACGGGTGAAGGTGTCACATGTTGCAAGGTGGGGGATCGAGTCGCGTTGCAGGGGCCGGGAGAGGGATATGCGGAATATGTGTTGCACCAGTGGGCCCAGCCATTGCCGAATTCGATAACGTATGAACAAGCTGCCTACCTGGAACCTTTGAACGTGGCGCTCAATGCCGTCAAAAAGTCGCGAGTACGGCTTGGGGATGTTGTGGTAGTGCAGGGGGCCGGGACTATTGGGCTACTAGTCCTCCAATGCGTGCGCGTAGCTGGTGTCAGCAAAACTATTATTACAGAGATGTCCGAACATAGGCTTGCGATTGCCAAGGAACTGGGCGCGGACGAGGTGATCAATGTAAACAAGGAGGATCCTGTGGAACAGGTCAGGGAACTGACAAGTGGGCGGGGTCCGGACATCGTGTTCGAATGCAGCGGAAACCACGAAGCCCTTCATGAACTGGTCGAAATGCTTCCCTTCCATGGCCAAGGTGTGATTGTATCGGCTTACGAACACACTCCTAGGATCGACTTCAATACTGTCATGCTCAAGAGCCTGGACCTCCAAGGCGTACAAGGCATGGATAACCTATTTCTGCTTGGCGTCACACTGGTTGAATCGGGGCGTGTCAATTTGGATGCTCTATACTCGTCCATCGTACCTCTAGAGAAGATCAACGAAGCCATGAGAGCCCTGCTGGAACGAAAAGAGGTGGGCGTCCTTGTAAAACCATGAGCTTGCAGACTGGCTGGTGCGTCTAGAGGCAATCAGTTTGAGTGATATCGTCTCCTGAGTGTTTGGTGGGTAAACAGAGCGTCACAGCAATTTCTGAGGCGTCGTCAGGTGCACAGCGCTACATATCTGGGATGGGGAGTTGGGTTCAGAGCGCTGCTGGAGGCCACGCGGAACTGGACGGTGATGAGCTGGTGGAGGAGGTCACCATCCTTTGAAGGTCAAGGCCATCGCCCAGGCTAGGATCAAGAGAGAAGATCAGCTACAAAATCCTAGCCCACTTGCACAAGGCCCTGAGCTACCAAGGGCAGGTGCAAGCGTTGGCCAAGAGGCTCACCCAGGGCTTGGAGGTCATGGACTTCCAGCAGCGCCGAGAACTACTTCACCTGTTAGTGGATGAGGTAATCTACGATGAGTGACAGGTCACCATCAAGACCATCATCCCTATCGGTGACGGTCAATTGCGTCCTATACCTCAATGGCTTCTTGGAGGTCAAGAACAACCGTATCAAGGTGATAAAGAGGGTGGCCTATGGCTATCGCAATGTGGCCAACTTCAGACAGAGAATCCTCCTGACGAACGGAAGGGGGCTATATGCCCAAAGCTGCATGAGGCACTATCACAGTTATTGACGCAGAACCGAAAAGGCTTCTTGCCCGTGCAGGTGACGCGCCTTACCCTATTTTCAACCCTACTCTTATCCGGCTGCTGCGCCACTAGTGAGAATGTGGTAAACTTTTCATACACCAGGAAGATTCTAACTTTGTGGCCTGAGTGAATGAAAGAAAAACCTCGTCAGATACTCCCGGGGATCTACATGGTGGATGTCCCATGTCTCCCTCAGCTTGCGGCGCAGGACGAGTCTTTTGGTACGCTGTGCTATCTGATAGAAGAAAGGGATGGTTGGTTGATGGTGGACTGCGGCTTTAACGACGATAGCTGTTTTGAATCTTTGCGCCGACAGCTACAGGCGCTGGGCATCCCCTTTAAGGACATTAAATGGCTGTTTATCACCCATTACCACCCCGACCACAGCGGGCTGGCGTTGCGTATCCAGGCGGCTTCTGGGGCTAAAGTGATAATCCATCAGCAGGATTGGGACATCCTGCAGCATGCTGTCAGCCCAACCGAAACATGGACCCTGGATGGGCTGGTGCAATGGTCAGGGAGCCTGGGCGTGCCACCGTTGGAGCTGGATAGATTCTACCAAATGGCCAGCTTCGGCAGAACGCTGTTCCCCAGGGGGCTAGAGCCCGATATAGTCTTTCAGGGTGAGGAGAACGCACTGGGAGGGGATGGGCACCTGCGAGCTATCCTCACCCCGGGCCATAGCCCTGGACACATGTGCCTCTATGATGAAAAGAGCAAGGTGCTCTTTTCTGGTGACCATGTTCTCCCTGAGATCACCCCTCACGTCTCCCCCAGCCACCTCACCAGCTATAACCAGCTTGGTCAGTTTCTAGAGGCTTTGAGAAATGTTCGATCCATGGACGCGGAACTGGTCCTGCCGGCCCATGAGAGGCCTTTTAGTCATCTGGCGCGGAGAGTAGATGAGATCCTGGAGCATCACCGGCAGCGCCTCGCAGAGGTGCTGGCAGGATTGTCCGACCGTCCCTCAACCCCCTGGGACCTGGCGAGTAAGGTGCACTGGGACGTGGGCCCTTGGGAAGAGATGGACGCCACTAATCACCTCCTGGCTGTGCGGGAAACCCTGGCCCATCTTCAATTTCTGGAGAGCCGCGGCCAGGTGGTCATGGAAGAGAGGGGCGGCCTAAGCATGTACAAGCTGACAGACGTCCCCCCGAGTGGGGAATAGGCTCCAAAGCCAAAGAGCGCTGCCGATAGATAAGCCTGCCACGTCAAGCCACAAATGGCAAGATGAGCTAGAGCACACTGTTGAACCTAGCGATCCTGATACAACGGCGGGCGCTTTTCGAAGTAGGCTGCCTTAATTGCCTCTTGGGCATCTTCACTCATACCGCAGAGAAGCTGGCTGCCAGCTTCCATTTGGGTAGCTGCCATGAGGCTGGGGGCATCAACATTGATATTGAGTAACTCTTTTGTCAGCCTCAGTGCTAGAGGCGTTGCGTGAAGCATCTCCTCAGCGAGTGCCATGGCAGCCTGATCCAGCTCATCGTCAGGCACTACCCGAGATACGAAGCCAATGCGCTCGGCGGTAGCGGCATCCAAGATGCGACCAGTGTACATGTACTCAGCGGCCCGTGATAGGCCAATGAGCCGGGGTAGAAAATAGGAGGACCCCATGTCGGCTCCAGTGTACCCGATGCGAATGTTGGCAGCATTAAAGCGAGCCGTTTCACCAGCCAGGCGCACATCGCAGCCCATAGCCAGAGTAAAGCCACCTCCAACAGCCACACCTCGAATGGCGCCAATGAGGGGCTGTGGCGCTTGACGCATCTTGATTACCACATCATTCATCAGCCGCTGCACCATGTGGCCGTGAGTCACGGCTCCAGTGGGCATTGTCGTCGCTGAGTCAATCTTTGCCATCCCGCCAGAGAGGCCTGACACGTCGAAACCAGCACAAAAGGCCCGTCCCGCGCCTCTGACGATGACCACACGCGCATCCAGATGTTCCTCCAGGCTAGCGAAGAAATGCCGCAATTCCCCAGCCATCTCCAGGGACAAGGCGTTCAGTCGGTCAGGGCGGTTGAAAGTCAGCCAGCCAATATGGTCGCGGCATTCAAACTCCAGGTTCTTATAAGCCATACCATCCTCCTTCTAGTAGTGATACAGCCCATGCTAGCATTCACTGCCGAGCAGGTCAATTGCTACTGGCCTGGAGCAATGCCTGCCCTTGGCTTACTCGCACACCATCCGTCAACCTGCGCACCGGTAAACGAAGGAGCCACGCTGCGTCTCGCATGGTAACAAGAAATTCGGTTGGTTAACATCTCCCCGTCCTTCACCTAGTGGTGATGCCGTGCCCGATTCGTTACCTTAGATTTCTGCTTAAACCCAAGATTTGTCAGCAAAGGGATGGCCGTAATGCCCTTGACCACTTTTCTTTGGCATCGCGTTCTAGCAAGATTGTCCGCCAAAAGGGAAGGACATCCTCAATCCCTGCCGAATTAAGGCTCTATGTCAAACTATGTGGAAGAGGCACGGGATGGTACAAGCCCCAGGAGCATTTTTCTTCGGTAGGCCTCCACATTTCCTAGGCCATAGGAGAGGCGCTAAGGATCATGTTCGCCAATGCCCAGGTATGTCTCCTCTTTATCGGCAACGCGGCTCAGCGACTGCTCGTTTATTTCCCTCCTTCAAGGGAAGTATACCCTATCCCTAACCCTCTCCCCACCTGAGCAAAACTCCGACCCTTAAGCTGCCACAGCGGTTCTGCCTCTGTTTGTCTGGTAATCCTGGAGTAAGGGGTCGTATTAGCTCTGCCCCACCGCTGAAAAACAGCGGCATCTCCGACATCGCCACCGCCTCCGGTGTACCTCGAGGTAAACCTTCTTGCCCTGCTCTAGCTATGAAGCACCTTCCTCGGCTGGCTTTGCCCATGCCTGTAACCCCCAAACACCCGTGAAAAAGGCAGCCACCCCTCCTACCATTCCTACAATACCTCGTTCATCATCCCTTACCACTTTTACCTTATACTCTTCCAGCCCCAGCAGGATAGTCCTTCACTGTCAAGGACTATCCTCTTGGCTGTCAGCCACTGGTGGTAAGACCTCCTTTCCTTTAACCTCTTCTTTTGCCTGGACTTCTACCACCTTATCCTTTCCCATACAAATCAGAATAGAGCCGAGTCACGCGGCTTGACAGCGAAGCTGGAGGAATAGTAAAATTCTTTCAAGAAGCGAAAGTCAGGAGAGAGAACGATTTACGCGCTTATTGAAACTGGCGGAAAGCAATATAAGGTAGCCCCGGGACAGGTGATCTCAGTGGAACGCCTTCCAGTGGATCAGGGTGGCCAAGTCGAGTTGGACAGGGTGCTCCTCGTCGCTGATGGGGACAAGGTGCGGGTTGGTACGCCGTTGATCGAAGGGGCAAAGGTGGTGGCTGAGGCCTTGGGAGAGGAAAAGGGCAAGAAAGTAATCGTATTCAAATATAAGCCTAAGGTGAGGTACCGTCGAAAGACGGGGCATCGCCAGCGATACACCAGGCTGGCAATAAAAGAGATAAGTCTGGGCGAGGCATCCCGAGCTGGAGGTAAAACCTAATGGCACACAAGAAAGGTGGCGGCAGTATACGCGCCGGTCGGGATAGCCAGTCGAAGCGACTGGGAGTGAAGCGATATGCTGGCGAGAAGGTGCGTGCTGGGAATATTCTGATCCGTCAGAGGGGCACCCGCATCCATCCTGGTAATAACGTCGGGCTGGGCAAGGACTATACCATCTTTGCTCTAATCGACGGCATGGTCAAGTTTGAACCGGCTGGCAAGAATAAAAGGAAGGTCAGCGTATATTCGGCGTCTTGAGGCTGGAAAAGTGAAGGACAAGATTCATCCTAAGTATTATTCGAATGCCAAGGTAACCTGCGCCTGCGGTAACTCCTTCGTCACCGGAGCCACCAAGAAGGAGATCAGGGTAGAGGTATGTAGTAAATGCCACCCCTTTTTCACTGGCGAGCAACGGATAGTTGATACGGCGGGAAGAGTGGAGCGGTTTAGAAGGCGGTACGAGAAAGGGCAGTCTCAGCCGTTGCCATGATAGGCGTATTCTAAGTCTAAGAAAATCTTAGAGGGAAAAGGATAGTTGAAGAGCGGAAAGAGATTCCGCTCTTCTTATTATCAGGAGGGAGCTTGTCAAAGGAATTCCACTATGGGGGGCAAGCCGTCATCGAAGGGGTGATGATGCTGGGGCAGAGGAACATGGCGATGGCAGTGCGCCGCCCTAATGGTGAGCTGAAGCTCATCACTAAGCCCCTGCCAGATACCTATACCGGAGGGGTGAAGAAAATACCTCTGCTCCGAGGTATAGTTATTCTGATCAAGACCGTGGTTATGGGCACACAGGCCCTGTTCGAGTCCGCCAACATATCCCTGGAAGAGGAGAAGGTGGAGATTTCAGGCATCAAATCATGGGGGTTATTCCTTGTCTCTTTCGGCTTCGGAGTGGCCCTTTTCTTTCTGGCTCCGGTGGCTCTGGCTCACCTGGCTGATCCCTATCTCGACTCGGCATTACTGAGCAACATAGTAGAGGGCGTCATCCGTATCGGCATTTTCCTGGTTTATCTTGGGGCCATGAATCTGATACCCGATGTCAGGAGAGTCTTTGCCTACCACGGCGCCGAGCATAAGGTAGTCAATGCCTATGAACATGAGGCCCCTCTGGAGGTGGCGGCAGCCAGAGGATACTCTACGGCTCATGCTCGTTGCGGAACCGCTTTTGTATTTACCGTATTGGTTCTCGCTATCATCGTTTTCGCTCTCCTGGGGCACCAGGCAATGTGGCTGCGCCTGCTGTCCCGTATTGCGCTCATCCCAATTATTGCCGCTATTGGCTACGAAATCACCCATCTTGGTGCCAGGCATGCAGATAATCGCGTGGTACGGGCGCTTCTGGCCCCAGGCCTGGTACTACAGGCAATGGTTACCCGAGAGCCAGACAATAGCCAACTGGAAGCCGCCATTGCTGCCCTGAAGGGGGTGATTGAGGCCGACAAGCCTGAGGAGGGCGTCTTGCCCGCTGGCTAAGGCTTTAGCTCCTGGAAAAAACAGGTCCTGTTCCCGGTGTGACAGACGGGGCCAACAGGTCTGGCCTTAACCAGCAGGGTGTCTTCATCGCAATCCTTCCACACCGCCTCCAGGTTGAGATAGTTGCCCGAAGTGGCTCCTTTATGCCACAGCTCTTGTCGGCTGCGACTGTAGAACCATACCTGCCGTGTCTCGAAGGTCTTGCGCAAAGACTCCTCGTTCATGTAACCAAGCATCAGCACCTCGCCGGAATCAGCGTCCTGGATTATGGCCGGAATCAGTCCCTTTTCGTCTAATTTTAACATCAAGGCACCGTCCTTCCTGTTAACAAGTCACCAGCAAAGGGATAAAGGCCTTCCCCATCGGCCTACCGCCCGTTCGCTCGATGTCTTCACTGTTGTCGAACTTATCGGAGGGCTGCCAAGGCCTCCTCTAGCCTTATGTCTCCGGTGTAAAGCGCTCTCCCTACGATAGCGCCTTCCGCCCCCAGTTGCTTCAGCCTGACAAGGTGGCTTATTGAGGCGATACCTCCTGAAGCAATAATAGGCAGCTTCGTCGTGCTGATTAGCTCAGCGATAACTTCAAAGTTGGGTTGGCTCAGGGTGCCGTCTCTGCTGATATCGGTGTAAATAAAGCGTTTCGCCCCTAGTGACGTCATCCCTTGAATCAGTTCAATGGCAGTAAACCTGGTTTTCCTTTTCCATCCATGGGTGGCAACATATCCATCTCTGGCGTCGACCCCAACAACAATGGCTTCTCCAAAACGGTGGCATGCTTCTTTGATCAGCTCTGGGTCCTCTATTGCCGCCGTGCCCAGAATAACCCTGTCCACGCCACTGCCCAGCAACCTCTCTATAGTTTCCATGCGGCGGATACCTCCACCTACCTGTACAGGAATGTTGATCGCCTTGGCTATTTCGGCGATGACGAGCCAATGACGCGGCTCGCCTTTGGCTGCACCATCAAGGTCGACGAGGTGCAGCCTCGATGCCCCTGAGGAAGACCAGTGCAGTGCCATACCCAGAGGATCATCGGAGAAGACGGTTTCCTGCCTGTAGTCCCCTTGATAGAGGCGGACGCATTTGCCCCCTTTGAGATCAATGGCGGGGATTACTTCCATATCGTCCCCTTTTCTTTGCCAGGCTCGTTGCCCCCCAGGCGCTTTTTGCGATTGATAGTTTTCATCGATAGATCCTCTCGAAGCAGAAAGGCGGCTACCTCCCTCAATTCCTGTTGATACAATGGAGGGACTTCCGCCCGGGCAAGGTCTTTGAGAGCCTGAAGATGATACTGCTCCTTGAACTTCTCTGCGTATCCTCGGGCACCAGTGGTGTCAAGGATGCGCAGTACCAAGGGGACGTCTTTGGCTGGCACTCTTGTTTTGCCATAGAGCTCGACTAGCCTCTCCCTTTCTTCGCCGTTTGCCTTCTGCAGAGCATATATTATGGGTAGGGTCTTCTTCTTATTCCTGACATCAGTGTAAGGGGACTTCTTGGTCCTCTTCCCCTCGCCCCAGATACCTTGCAAGTCGTTGTACACCTGGAAGGCCATGCCCAGATTCCTACCGAAGGAGCAAAGAGCCGAAACCTGTGCGTGGTTGTCTGTTCCCAGGAGAGCGCCAAAGCACAGGGAGGCTTCGAAGAGATGGGCTGTCTTCTTATCAATCATATCGAGGTAGTGCTCAGTGCCAACGTCAAGACGATCCTCATAGGCAATATCCAGGTATTGCCCCTCGCAGAGTTCTATGCTAGCCTGGGCCAATCGCTTTAAAAGGAGGATTACCTTTTCTGGGGGGGTACCTTTTTCCTCCAACTTGAGGAGGGCAAGCTGTGCCAGCGCATACATAGCATCACCAGCATTTATCCCCTGCGCTTCTCCCCATAGCTTCCACACCGCAGGCCGATTCCGCCGCTCCCAGCTCCTGTCCTGTATATCATCGTGGATCAGCGAGAAGTTATGAATAAGCTCGATGGCGGCGGCTGCTGGCAGCGCAGAATGCCAATCACCCCCCACCGCCTCGCAGGCGAGGAGACAAAGGCTAGGGCGTGACATCTTCCCCGAGCTTTGCCGATTCTGACTCTTTTCGTCGATCCACCCCAGATGGTAGCGCATCATGGTATATAGTGGTGACAAGCCGCCACCGATCACCGCTCTGAGCTCTGCTTCGAGTTCATCCTGATAGCGCGAGAATGAGTCCGGTAAGGACATCTAACTCTCCAGCGACCGTGGACTTGAAATGCGGGGAATCCTCACTTCGAAGAAGAGGGACTGGCCACCAGGTTTTTCCTCCTGGAGACTGCGGTAAGCTCGGGGAAAGATGCCAGAACCTGACGGGCTATCCCCGGAGCATCAAGGCCGTAGTTGGAACGAAGGAGCGACTGGCTGCCATGCTCTATAAACGTATCAGGAAGCCCCAGACATTTCACCGCGACACCCTGCGTCCTGGAGCTTTCCAGTAGCTGCAGCACCGCGCTGCCAAACCCTCCGGCAACGGTATTCTCCTCTACGGTGATTACCCTTTTGATCTCTCTAGCTGTGTCCAGGATGAGGTTGGAGTCCAGAGGCTTGGCGAAGCGCGCGTTGATGACCCTGCACCCCACCCCGGCCTCTTCCAGCTCTCTGGCTGCCTCCAGCGCAGGGTATACCATAGCGCCGAGAGCCAGGATGGCTACATCCTTTCCATCTTGGAGAAGCTCTCCTTTGCCGATGGGAAGTTCTTGCAGCACCTTATCCAACGCTGCTCCTGGCCCCGGGCCTTTAGGGTAGCGGATCGCCATAGGGCGATTCGCCCTTACGGCGGTATAGACTAGGTGCTGAAGTTCATTCTCATCCTTAGGAGCGGAGACTATCAGGTTGGGGATACAGCCAAGGTATGAAAGATCGAAACTACCCTGGTGAGTCTTCCCATCATCAGCTACGATACCGCTACGGTCGATAACAAAAACCACCGGCAGTTCCTGGAGACAAACATCGTGGAGTATCTGATCGAAAGCGCGCTGCAAGAAAGTAGAATAGATGGCTACAATAGGCACGAATCCCTGCGTGGCTAAGCCAGCGGCGAAGGTGACCGCATGCTGCTCGCAGATGCCCACATCAAATACCCGACTGGGGAGCTTCCTGGATACGTTAACCAGCCCGGTGCCCTCCAGCATGGCAGCCGTGATGACCACCACCCTGGGGTTTTCCCGGGCGATGCGCAGCACGGTTTGCCCCAGGATTTGACTGTAGGTGGGGCCATTTCCCTGGTTTCCGTTGGCTGGTATGCCATGGAAACTGATGGCATCTTTCTCGGCTGGGTCGTATCCCTTGCCCTTAGTGGTGATGACGTGGATGAAGACAGGGCCTTTCGTGTAGCTTCGCGCCTGGTACAAGGCCATCTCCAGGTCAGCGATATTGTGTCCATCGACAGGTCCCAGGTAGGCAAAGCCCAATTCCTCCCACATTATACTGGGTAAAAGAAAGCCCTTGAACCCCATTTTGACCCGCTTGCCTACCCGTTTGCCCAGGGGTAACCTGGTGATGACCCGTTCCATGCCCTTTTCTGGCCAGCGGAGGCGAGTATCCAGGCGTAGCTTATTGAGCACCTTGGCCAGAGCACCGACGCTGGGAGAAATTGCCATGCCATTATCATTTAGCACCACGATAAGCCTGGAGCCTAATTGGCCGGCATGGTTCAGGCCCTCAAATGCCATTCCTCCGGCTAGAGCACCATCGCCGATAACTGCCACTACATGGTAACTGTCACCCACCAGGTCTCGGGCGATGGCCATGCCCAGGGCGGCGGAGACGGATGTGCTGGCATGCCCGGTTCCGAAAGCATCATGCGGGCTCTCGTCGCGGGCAGGGAACCCTGATAGGCCCCCATGCTGACGGAGGGTAGAAAGGCGCTGTTTACGTCCGGTCAACATCTTGTGGACGTAAGACTGGTGCCCTACGTCCCAGATAATCTTGTCTGAGGGGCTATCAAAGACGCGGTGCAACGCAAGGGTGAGTTCAACCACTCCCAAATTGGAAGCCAGGTGCCCCCCGGTGACTCCGACAAGGGTGACCAGTTCCTCTCGAATCTCGGTGGCCAGGGTTTCTAGCTGGCGGCGGGACAAGCGCCTCAAATCGGCTGGGCCGTTGACCGCATCGAGGACCCTCGCCTTTTGCCTCATCTTCAAGGTGGCCTCACCTGTTCTCCAGAATCTTTATCTTTTCCAAACGCTGAGCGTGTCTTCCCCCCTCAAATTCAGTGGCGAGAAAGGTCTGTACGATCTCTCTGGCTAACTCTTGTCCCACTATGTCCTGTCCCAGACAGAGTACATTGGCGTCGATATGTTGCCGGGCGCGACGCGCTGAAAAAAGGTCATCGCATTTTGCTGCCCTTATGCCTTTCACCTTGTTTGCGGCAATGGACATGCCAATGCCAGTGCCGCATACCAGAATGCCACAATCGAATCCTCCGTTAGCCACCTCCTCCGCCACCTTCTGCGCGAAGTCAGGATAGTCAACCCGGGTGGTGTCATAATAGCAACCGAAGTCTTTGTAGGTATGTCTCATCTCGGTGATGAGGTTGATGATCATTTGCTTAAGTTGCAGGCCTCGATGATCACAGCCGAGGGCGATTTTCATGGTTCCCCCTTGCGCTACTAGTATATCTTGGCCAGACCCTCAAATTCAATCCTTAGCAACGAGGGACAGTGTCGAGGCAAAACCAGGCTCACATCAAAGCTCGGAACTAATCACCAGGCGGCATTGTGCCAGTTCAGCAGAGGGTTCTGCACCTAGAGCGCAACTGTCCACAGGCAGCTTCTATATTCAGGCCTTTGGACACCCGCAGAGTATTCGAGATGCCGCACAGTGTCAGCTCCCGCTGAAATATGAGAACCTGCTTCATCAAGGGGGGTAGGAATTTCCTGTCGATGGTTGGGCTGGCTGGAATAAGGTTTAGATGGCAATTAAGTCCCCGGAGGAGACGGGCCAGGTCATGGGCATGGCGGGGGGAGTCATT
>JBGOXA010000112.1:0-5996 GCA_041478915.1 Dehalococcoidia bacterium | reverse complement strand
TCAACAAATAGCAAGCGTCCCAAATTGTCACCGCCATCAATTTCCTTAGATTCTTCGGTTAGAGGGTACCTGCTGAGCTGCCGCTCCGAAGGCAAGTCCGCCAAATCAATGACAGCATATACCAATGTGTTGGAATGGAGGTGTAGTGCAATTGATAGCCTTTGCGCTTTCCCAGGATCGAACTGGCTAAAATAATCGTCTCAACGGGAGAATTGGATCTACGGCTGTCCCAAGATAAGGAGGTAACAAACGACATGGGCACAAAGCTTCAAGGCAGGAATGCAGTGGTTACCGGCGCCGGGCGTGGTATTGGTAGGGAAATAGCCCTAGCGCTGGCCGCAGAGGGAGCCAAAGTGGTGGTCAACGGGGTAACCCGGACCCCCGAGAAAGGGCATGAGCTAGCTCCCGCGGACGAAGTAGTTGCCGAAATCAAGAAACGTGGCGGCACAGCCATCGTGAACTACGAGAACGTGGCTGATTTTACCGCCGCCGGGAGGTTAATCCAGAATTGCGTTGACGCCTTTGGCCGCATAGACATCCTGGTCAATTCCCAAGGTATCATCCGCGATCGGATGATCCATAACATGTCAGAAGAGGAATGGGACTCTGTGCTCAATGTCCACCTCAAGGGCACCTTTAACACCTGCCGCCATGCTGCTCCACTAATGAGGGCGCAGAAATATGGGCGTATAGTGAATCCCTGCTCTGTGGCCTTGAAGGGCAGTGTAGGGCAGGCGAACTATAGTGCTGCTAAAGGAGGAATAGCCAGCCTCACACGCACCATCGCTCTGGAGTTGGGAAGATCTGGTGTGACGTGTAACGCCCTTGTCCCTATGGCAGCCACCAGAATAACTCTGAATGAAGAGGTATTGGCAAAATGGAAGAGGCAGTACGAAGAGGGGACAATCAGTAAGCAGGTATACGAAGAACGGTCCAACATGCCCGGCCCCGAGTTCATAGCTCCGATTGTCGTCTATCTATGCTCAGATGCAGCGGCCAACGTCAATGGCCTGTTGTTCCGCGGTGCCGGTGGCACGGTAGGCATCTACTCCGAGCCAGAGCTAATTAAGACCATGCACAAGGACCACAGAAAAGGAGAGCGCTGGACGCTGGAAGAGCTGGAAGAGCTGGTGCCGAAGATATTGCTCGTAAATTATGTCAACCCGTCGCCGCCTGAACAACAGAAAAAGTAGGCCCAAACCATCCATTAAACCTCACATGAAGCCTAGGCGCGGGGGACAATCCCCCGCGCCTTTTGCTAGAGAGATTCGAGAAAAACGAATACGATAGACGAAGAACCGGCGCTTAGCTCTGACCGTATCTATCGTAGAACACGATTTCAGATAGTTCCCTTCTCCGCGGTGCTTTAGGCTCTTCGGCTGGATAGCCCAGTGGAGTCATTTCCACAAAGACAACACCTGACGGCAGTTGAAGTATCTCGGCTGCCTTCTTGGCATCCACCAGCCCCACATGCACTGTACCCAAGCCCATAGACCAGGCCGCCAAAGCTAGATTCTGCATTGCCAGAGCTACGTCAAACATAAACCAATCGCCTTTATCAGTAGACATCTCACCGCGCTTGTAGCCCGCTTTCCCCAGCTCCGCGCAGCCTGCTATGACTACGGGCGCCTCCTTGATAGCCGCCGTGGCTGGGTTGCCGGGGTTAAGGGTATTTGCCAGCTTAGCTTTGATGGCCGGGTCGCGCACTACGACAAACTTCCAGCACTGGGTATTGGCCCAAGAGGGAGCCCAACGGGCGGCCTCTAACACGACCCTGAGATCCTCTTCTTTCACTGGGTCAGGCTTGTAGCGCCGTACACTTCTCCTCGATAGGATGGCTGCCATCACCTCCATTTTGCTCCTTTCTGAACAGACCTCTCTGTTTTCTCAAATTCCGGGCGGCTACTCTCCGGTGACCACCTTTATCAGACTTCCATCGGAGCGCCTCAGCATTATGCTGCCGTCAACATCTATTGATTCTGCATAGCCTTCTTCTACCGAATCCCCCGATTTCACCCGCACCACTTTGCCCAGCGTTTCTACGCGGGCCAGCCATTTCTCATAGATAGGGATAGAACCTCCGCCCTGCAATTCTCGATAGCTCTGCTCCAGCTCTTTCAGGAGAAACGGCAGTATCTCCCAGGGAGACATCTCCCTCCCCAATTCCTTCGACAGGCTGGTAGCTGTAGCGGAGATTGCGGCAAAGCGCGAGGTATCGAGCCGGACATTCAACCCTATCCCGACGATGGCGGCCTTCAGCTCGCCGCCTTCAAAGACGTTTTCCATCAGTATACCGCATACCTTCTTGCCGTTGAGAAGGACATCATTGGGCCACTTAAGCACAGGCTTGAGGCCAGTGGCCTTTTCAATGCTGTGGACAGTAGCTAGACCGGCAACCATGTTAAGCTGAGGCAATTGTGATACATCAGGACGGAGAATGACAGACAGCAATATGCTGCTATCCGGGGATGATAGCCATGTCCTCCCCAGCCTACCCCTCCCCCCTGTTTGCTGGCTGGCAAGCACGATAGTCCCCTCCCCCATACCTTCCTTGGCCATCCTCTTCGCCGTATCCATGGTGGAAGGAAGGCTGGGAAAGTAGAGGATATTCCGGCCTATAAAACCTGCGTTTGAACCTTTGAGCGCTGAAATCGGCGAAATATTCCTTCCCATTTCCGGATTCATCAAAGCTGTGATCCCGGAAGGCTGCCCGTTGGCACAGGACTCCTCACGGGGGCAATTGATTCTAGAATTACCACTCCACCTCTGTCAATCCTGCGCCAGCTTCGAGGATCGTTCAACTGTGGCGAAAATATCGGGAGCCTGCGTAATCGTTTACCAACGTATTCGTCCTTCCGCAAGGAAGGAGAAGAATCTCTTGTCGCCCAGATGTAGGGATAGAGCTTTAGCTCTGTCCGCCCGTTCGGAGTGGTCTAAAGACCCCTCCCTACATTCTTCGTCGTCCTTCCCCCTGGGAAGGACTCCTCGGAACGATATCGACAAACAATCTTGATCCTGCGCGTTTTGACACTGCTCTCTAAAATCCATTAGAATCCATGTTGAGTTTTAGCAGTATTTGAGAGGTGCCTGGATGGATTTTGGGTTTTCGAAGGAAGAGGAAGCGTTTCGCCAGGAGGTTCGACAGTTCCTAAAGAAAACGGTGACGCCAGAGCTTCTAGAGGAGGCTGAGAGCGGGCTGGGGTGGGGGCCTCACACCTGGGAGTTCATGCGCAAGCTGGGAGCAAAAGGATATTTGACTCCCACGTGGCCGAAGGAGTACGGAGGTCTGGGACTTCCCCCGATCTACCGTTTCATCATGCACGAGGAACTGGACTACTCCGGAGCCCTGCCCCAGGAAGCTTTGGTGGTCGGGGCAAATGTCGCTGGCCCCACCATTATGCTTTATGGCTCGGAGGAGCAGAAAAGGGAGTATCTCCCCCGGATCGCCAGGGGCGAGATTGAATTCGCGCTGGGTTATACCGAGCCTCAGGCCGGCTCCGACCTGGCAAACCTGGAAATCCGGGCTGAGGAAAAGGATGACAGCTACATCCTGAGTGGGCAAAAGGTCTTCAATACCAGGTGCCACTTCGCCCAGTATCACTGGCTGGCAGTCAGGACCGATCCCAACGTTCCTAAGCACAGAGGCATCTCTCTGATGATTGTCGACCTGGCCAGTCCGGGGATAACTCTCCGCCCTCTGTGGGGCGTTGATGGCATCCGGACAAACGAGGTCTTCTACGACAACGTTGTCGTTCCAAAGAGTAACCTGGTGGGTGAGAAGAATCGTGGATTCTACTATACTGTTACCGCCCTTGAGTTTGAGCGTGTTCTCACTGTGGGAGGCTTGAGGAGGACTTTTGAGAAGCTGGTAGATTATGTAAAGCAGGTGCCTTCTCTGAGTGAGGACACTCTGGTGAGACAGAAGATAGCCCAAATAGCCACCGAGATTGAGGTGGCCAGGTTGTTTTGCTATCGATTGGCCTGGCTACAGACCAAGCGCGTGGTGGCTAACTACGAAGCTGCGGCGTCGAAGCTCTTCAGCAGCGAGCTTTCCCAGAGGATGGCGCGTGTCGGCATGGAAATCCTGGGTTTGCGGGGGCTGATTCAAAAAGGCTCTCAGTGGGCGCCGCTGGACGGAAAGATAGAGTACCTCTGTCGGGAAACCCTCCTCAATACCATTGCCGGTGGCACATCGGAGGTGATGAGGAATATCATCGCTGCCAGGGGGCTTGAGCTTCCCAGAGGATAAGTCGCCGCCGTTTTACCCCATTTCGTGATAGAATTTGGCATTGGCTGGGAGCCTCAGTGTGTCTGTGCCAGTGCTCCAGAACGAACTTTACGCTGTGAAGTGCAACCGGTAGCGCAAATCCCCATTATCTCCATTACAGAACATCATCAATGCTTGATTGGTAAGACTAATGGTAGTATTATTAGTATACCATCATAGAAATGGAGGAAGCGAATGGGTAGAAGAGGGAAAACAGAAAAGGTATCCGTGACCCTACCTAAAGAATTGGCCAGTGAGATTCGCTCTATTGTGTCTCAGGGAGAAGTGAGTTCCTTTTTCGCCGAGGCGCTGGAACATTATCTGGCCTTTCGCAAGCAGAAGATAGCCCTGGATAAGGGCTATGGTGCTTGGAAAAGTGAGAGCCACCCTGACCTGGCGACCCCTGAGGATTCTACTGCTTATGTGCGTACTGTTAGAGAGGCAGACAGTGAGCGTTTAGCACGGCTGGGAGGCACTGTTGCAAAGTAGCCGGGCAAAGAACATTGCTTGCTTGGTAGATACCGATATTGCCATTGATTTCCTGAGGCGGCGCGACTATGCCAGGAACCTTCTGGAACGCTGGGCGGGAGAAGGTCTCCTAGCCATAAGTACACTTACTCATCTTGAGATATACCAGGGGATGAAAGCTGACGAAGAGGAGGCGACCAATGCCTTTCTTGACGGTCTTACCTCAATCTCTGTTGATGTGCCTATTTCCAGGAAAGCAGGTAGGATTCTGGGTGAGCTTCGCTCAAAGGGTATGAGTGTAAGCACCGCCGACGCCATTATCGCGGCGACAGCGTTAGAGCTGGGCGCACCATTGCTGACTAACAATGTGGAGCACTATCCATTTACGGATTTGAAGGTTATCAGAGGTTTGAAGGCATAAAGGACCCGGTTAAAAGGGAAATTATCCCCCCGTACCCTCTCTGGTTGGAAATAGCCACAAAGTAGGGTGGGCTCGGCCCACCAATTTCGCTATTCTCGCCCCACCCCTGGTGGCAACCCAAGATCACCGCTGCTACCCCAGTCACGATCATAGAGCCCACGGGCAACCTACTGGTAGAATGTGCTGTACGGCCAATCCTTGGGACTCTTCACCAGCCCATGTTTGACCGGGTTGAAATGAATGTAATCCATGTGTGCCGCGTAGTCCTTCTCGTCCCTGATGTGATGCTCCCAGAAACGCCGCTGCCACACCGTGCCCTCGCGGTGACGTTCTCTCGACAGGCTAGGAGCGGCCTCCGCCTTGGAAGCTGCCTCTCCTGCCAAGGCTATCCTTAGCCCTCTAGTGAACTCCCTCTTGATTAAAGCCCATCTGATAGAGAAGTCCTTGTCTCCCTCCGGTAGTGTCCACAGGCAATGCATATGATCGGGAAGCACCACCCAGGCATTAACCACAAACGGATGCCTCTCGGCTACGCTCCGAATTACGTCTCTCATAATCCCCCCGGCTCTTCTCGAGACAAAGGATCGGCCTACGCCCATGGGTGACAACGGTGAAAAAGAAGGTTCCGCCTTCTGTGCTGGCCCTTCGGTACTCTGGCATCTATACCTCAGCCTCTAGGCACGAACGAGGCTGAGACACGTCTTGATTTGCATTTCGATTTGCAACTGTACCGTCGACCTCGCTCGATAGGAGCGGCCAAACTGAATTGGTGGGCCAAGCCCACCCTACACCTAGAGTGTACGAAAATAACTTGGCTAATTGCCTCTTTCATCGAGGTGG
>JBGOXA010000265.1:0-3144 GCA_041478915.1 Dehalococcoidia bacterium | reverse complement strand
GGTTCATCCGAGAAGGTGGTCAGCCTAACGTTTCATCAAAATGCGACCGTGCTAGCCATGTCTCGGCTGCAAAAGGACATCTTGGTTTTGGAGCAGCAGGTGGCATCGATTACCTTTAGACACTGCCAAATTGAGCGTCGGAATCGCAGTTAGGGAGTTGCACCAAATACGAAAAAGTGACTCCCCAACCTTTCATTCATGTCTGCGCTAGTCACTTGACACTAGAGCTGCCGCGAAAAGCGCATTTCTTGAAAAATCAGGGTGTCACTGCGCTAGTACTGTTCTACCTCCGCCCCGACATCCGGCAGCCTCTTCTCAATAGCCTCTCTGGACTCAGGCTGTGGCGATGGTGGCTGCCTTAGGAGCGCCCTCTGGATACGGGCCTGGTTCTCTAGCTTGCTGATCAGGTTCCCTGCGGATGCCTCCCAGGTAAAATAAGTGGCAGTGCGGTGTGCCTCGCTTCGAATCCTGGTAGCCTCCTCTGGATATTCTCTAAGGTACATGAGACAACTTTCTATCTCCCTGGGGTCAGAGGTCTCCAAAACGAAGGCATTCTGGTAGGGAATGGCGTAATCCTCCCCGCTGCTGCCAGTGAAGGCGATACCACCTGCGGCCATGGTCTCCAGTCCCACTATGCCGAAGGGCTCGTGGCCGCTATTGGCCAAGACGGCATCGGCGGCTCGATAGATGATGCGCAGAAAATCCTGGGGCAAATGAAACTTGATGTCGATAACATCGGCCTGACTGCTAACCTGCAGGGCCTGGAAATAAGAATCAAGGCTGTTGTCAGCAGACTTGGCCTCGCTTATGGTGAGTCCCAATGCCCTGGCTCTACCTAGCACCTCCAGCCCGTGGGACTCTATGCCACCTCTTGCCAGTAGCACCGTCTTCAGACCTCTTCGCTTCAATCTGCCTACGGCCTCCACAGCCATGTTCCAGCGCTTGTCAGGGTCCCACCGAGCCACCTTTGCTAGAAGCAGCCCCCCATTGATACCTGTGCAATGTCTCAAATGCTGAACCTTGTTTCCATCCACAGGTTCCAGCGATCTCTTGGGTATCCCGTTAGGGATGACCAGGGGGTTCAAGCCCATGCCCCACATGATATGCTTCATGTAGCGGCTTACTGTTGTGATGGTGGTGGCGTAGGTCAACCGCCCCCAGTTGATGCGGTTGAAGAAAAAGGTGTTGTTGGCGTTCCAGAGTAGGATACCCTTATCTCTCAGACCTCGTTGGTAGAGAAGGTCGCTAATGCGGCACATCGCCTCAGCAGTCTGCCACTCCTCTCCAAGGATAGCCACCAGCTTGCCTTGGTCTATAGCTGCTGCTGCGATATGCTCCACGACAAAGGGAGGTAGAGACTGGTTGAAATCATAAAGCTTACCCTCCTCCCCATCATACACACCGTTGGGATGGTACAGGCTTATCCACTGAGACCACCGATGCAGTATTAATCTACCACCCTGGCATACCTCCTCACCTGGCAATTTAGGGTCGCCGATGAAGAAAACATGGACAGGGAAGCCTATATCAGCCAGGGTCTCCGACAGGTTAGTGACTCTGATCCCCAATCCACCTGCCATGGAGTAGGGATCCCTGCCTTCAAAGGATACGATCACAAACACTGTGTTTTCGGGCGTGATATTCCGCGCTTTCATCCCGACTCTCCCTGCTTATACGAGAACCTAGCTGAATTGGCAAACGACATGCATCTTCGTCTGAGGGGCTTTAGAGAGCTTCCATATACTCAGAAATCAGGATGTCATTAGGTTTAGCAACAACATGACCTAGGCGTGGCTAAGACGAGCCGAGCTATCTGATAACCATTCGACTCTTAAGCCAACCGACTCTATCTGTTACATATTTGGCTGCTTGGGCGCGGGTTGTGCTTTTTTGCAAGTTCTTTGCCAGTTCCTTGTCGCCAATTACATCCCTGACCCAGTTGCTGAAGTCGCTCTTGGACTGATTCGAGTGATAGCGGAAGATTTCCTCGTTCATCTGCTTGAGAGCTGTCTCGAGTTCCGCCATATTCTTCAATACTTTTCCGTCATGGCACCAAAAACGTTCTTCTTCGGGCACATCCTCTAGCATCTTTTTTGCGGCGGTCTTTGTCAAAGTAGCCATTTCCTTCACCCCCTTCGCGTCAGTTTTTCCGGCTCCCTTACACAAACGGGAAGCTGAGCGTAGAGTCTTACGCCCTAGGTCCACTTAGCTCTTATTTGGATCTTCTTCGACTTGGCCGCCTCGGCCGTGGGCACTTTTATCTCGAATATGCAGCCCTCTAGCTAGCGGCAATCTTCTTAGGATTTACTGCCACAGGCACGATGATCGAGCGACAGAAGCTCCCGTAGCAAAGCTCGCAGGGGGAGTAATCCCGATCCTTCTTCTCAGGGTTTGCGTTCGCCCTTTATGTTGAGGGAATCTCCCCTAATGGAGATATCGACGTCATCTTTCTTCACACCTAGGCGCTCTGCTCAAATGACGAAGTGATCGGCCTTCTTGAACATCTCGCTAAAAGGAGCCCGGCGTACGTCCCCTTCTCGTACCCGGCGCCATACCGATCAGAAAGGCCCTCCCGCATCTCTTGCCACGGCCCTCCGATGGTAACGGCCATGAAGGGCCGCTTTGTTTGTGTTATGCCGTCTCGGTCGCTCCTACAATAAGCAACACAAGTTCAGAAGAGCTGAAATCACGAGAGCGAACTACTTTGGGTCGCAGTGGGGTCTCCCCGTCGCAACGAGGAGAGCGAAACGTTCAGTAAATGGAACCTTAGCGATCTCCCCGCCAAAGCGAGGAGAGCAACATGTGCTGTAGTATTGGATATCCGTACGCAGACTATATCACTGCCTCCAGCAATTGTCAACAGAATTTCTTATCTTATCTTATCTTATCTCCACTTTTCCTCCTTTTTCTTCGCTTTGAATCTCATTACACAAAGCACCAACATCCAACCAATTTCGAGGCTAGTTGTGGTGCACAACTCCGAGTCGAATACAACAACGCGCTCCGTCGCACGATCTAACAAGGCTACGACCAAACTTCTCAACACTGGCCCTCGGTGCAAAACCAAGTGTTTCCGGAGCACTTTGCCTAAAGTATTTGGGTCTATAGGTACGCTACTACTTTTGACTTACCCCCAACCTGAAG
>JBGOXA010000130.1:0-5547 GCA_041478915.1 Dehalococcoidia bacterium | reverse complement strand
TCTCTTCTTGCACAGTGACGCCCCGCCTGGGACAGGCTTAGGCACATCTTCGGCGATGGTAGTGGCCCTTGTCGGCGCTTGCAAGCAATGGCTTAAGTTGCCCCTCAGTGATCACGAAATTGCTGAACTCGCCTATCATATTGAAAGGGACGAGGCGGGGATAAGGGGGGGAAAGCAAGACCAATATGCGGCCACCTTTGGCGGTTTTAACTTCATCGAATTCTTTGGCGACAAAACTGTCATCAATCCGCTTCCAATAAACAGAGATACCCTTAACGAGCTGGAATATCGCCTGATGCTCTGTTATACCGGAGGGACAAGGCTTTCAGCTGGGATTATTGACAGTCAAGTGAGGGATTATATTCAAAAGAAGGACGACATAGTCCAGGCTCTGGACCATACAAAGGAGTTGGCTTTTGCTATGAAAAGTGCCCTTCTCCTGAGTAACATAAATGAGTTTGGGTTACTGCTCCATGAGGCTTGGTGCTGGAAGAAGAGATTTTCTGACAAGGTAACCGATCCTGCGATTGATGAGCTTTATGAAATGGCCAGGCGAAACGGGGCTATAGGCGGCAAGTTGCTGGGCGCAGGTGGCGGTGGGTATCTCTTGTTCCTTTGTGAGTTTGACAAGTGGCATGTTGCAGCTGAGAAGTTAGAGAAGGCTGGGGGTAAGATAGTCAGCTTCACCTTCAACCTTCGCGGCATGCAGAGCTGGGAAGTGAACGGGAGGTGAACAATGGGTAGGGCAGGGGGAGGCGAAGCGGCCGCCGTGGTGAAACAGATTGAGGAGAGTGTGGCGCTCAAAAGATCATTGATCGAGCAAACGGATACTATCGTGAAGATCGCCAACCAGCTAATTCAATGTTTTCAGCAAGGTAACAAGGTGTTGCTTTTTGGCAATGGCGGCAGCGCTGCTGACGCCCAGCACATCGCGGCAGAGCTGGCCGGCAGGTATTGCCTCTACAGAGATCCCCTCCCGGCTATTGCGCTTACTACGAACACATCTTCTCTAACTGCTATTGGCAACGATTTCGGTTATCAGGATGTGTTCGCCAGGCAACTTCGGGGGCTGGCAAGAAAAGGTGACGTAGCCATCGGTATAAGCACCAGCGGCAACTCTACCAATGTGATTGCTGGCATTGAGGAAGCGAAACGTTGTGGGCTGGCAACCGTAGCCTTCACCGGTCAAGGAGGAAAACTTAAGGAAATCGCTGACCACGTGCTCTCTGTGCCGTCAACAGATACGCCGCGCATCCAGGAAGCACACATCACCGCTGGACATATTGTTTGCTACCTGGTGGAAACGAGCCTTTTCGGTGAAGACCTTTCTCCCAGCAATTCCCGGCCAGTGTAACGATAATTGTTGATGATGCCGGCGTCAAGGACGCCATTAACGGTTATGAGCCATGTCGTTGGGCTGTCTTTCGCTGAGTACTGCTGAAAAGGATCATACCCAAGCACTCAGGAGAAAGTAAACCGTATTTCTCCCTGTGCCTGAAACGCACTAATTAGCTGCCATGGTAGCTGGAACTGAGTCTAAGGAACAGGTAAGTATTGATATACTGCGTTGCGGAGTGTAGCGTCGGAGTCTGGGTGGTCAAAGTGGTGTCAATACGCGGGGTGTCCTTGGCGCTAATGCTTTGGCTCTGACGGGAGGGGCAAGTGAAGGTATCAGTTATAGTTCCCACCTATCAAGAAAAGGAAAACATAAAGCCCCTGGTAGAGAGAATAGGTGCCGTCCTGGCCGGGCAAGATTACGAGATAATAGTAGTTGATGACAGCAGCCCAGACGGTACCGCAGAGGCAGCAGCGAGCTTAGCCAACAGCCACCCCGTGAGGGTTGTAAAGCGGGAAGGTGTGCGGGGGCTAGGCACAGCCATACTGGAGGGCTTCAGAAATGCCAAAGGAGACATGATGGGGGTGATAGATGCTGATTTACAGCATCCCCCCGAGGCTCTTCCTGAGCTTGTGGCAGCTCTTGAAAGTGGGGCCGATATTGCCATAGCGAGCCGCTATGTGCGCAGCGGCAGGATCGAGGGTTGGCCATTCTTACGGAGGCTTGTCTCCAGGGGGGCGATCCTTCTGGCTAGACCACTAACCAAAGTAAGAGACCCAATGAGCGGGTACTTCATGGTAACCAGAGGAGTAGTCGCAGGAAAAAGCTTTCGCCCTAAAGGTTACAAGCTCCTTCTGGAGATTCTGGTCAAAGGAAGTTATCACCGGGTAAAGGAGGTGCCGTACACGTTCGGGAGCAGGCAAGCTGGAAAAAGCAAATTGAACTCGGCCGAGTATGTAACATACCTGAGGTTATTACTTGGCCTTTACCTGAACAAACTAAGAAAGCCCTCGGTTCGCTCCGGGGGTGACACCGGGATAAAACTGCTGTAAGCTCACGGAAGTCGGAGCTGCAGAAGAGAGCAGGTTCCCCGAAAGTTGCTGCCGTATAGTATAATATCAAGTCTCAGTATGGACACAAAGTGATGACAAACACGTCCAAGAACGATAGATCCATACGCTCGACAATTAGATACATGGTGTACGGTGAGGCGAGCATTTTCAAGGAATGGCGCAGGCTTGCCAAATTCTGCTTCGTCGGTTTGAGCGGAGTGGGAGTCGGCCTCGGCAGTTTGTGGCTGCTTACTGAGGTGGCGGGCCTGTTCTACGTGGTAGCCGCAGTGATTGCTTTCATATTATCCGTTGTTAATAACTTTACCTGGAATCGAATCTGGACGTTTCGTGACAGGTCACGAGGATCTGACATCTCTGCTATGTTGGGGCAATGGTTCAAGTTTCTACTTTCGAACTCGGGGACGCTCGGGGTAAATTTGGGGATATTGACACTGCTGACGGAGGTTTTCGGCGTCCAATACATACTGTCAGCGCTCTGCGCTATTGCTGTGGTGACGCCATTAAACTTCTTGATCAGTACTCTTTGGGTGTGGCGGTTATCTCCGGCAAGAAGCAGCAAAACGGCCTTGCAAAGGAGCCCCGAATTAAAGCCCCCTTAACTACCGGTGTGGCCGGGGGTATAATCAACTGGCCCGTCAGGTGTGGAATTTGATGTCATTACGGCACAACCTGTTATCAAATCTGCCTCTGGAAGTTCATGGTACTCAATCTGACAAGCTTTCTGTCAGCGTGGGGGTTTGTGCGTACAACGAGGAACCCAACATAAGTAATCTTTTGCGTGCTTTGCAGTCTCAGAAAACCAAGAGGATAAGCCTTGACCAAGTGATAGTAGTCTCTTCGGGATCTATAGACAAAACAGACGAAATCGTTGAATTTTTTCAGAAAAACGATTCTAGAATTGTCTTGGTGAGAGAGCCAGAACGCAGGGGAAAGGCTTCCGCAGTCAACTTATTCTTGGAGCGGGCGAGGGGGGACATTTGTGTTTTGGAGAGTGCCGATACGATTCCTCTTGAGAATACCATCGAGGAACTTTGCCTCCCCTTTTTTGATGAAACCATCGGGATGGTAGGTGGCCATCCTGTGCCGATTAACGATCCATCAACTTTTGTAGGCTTTGCCGTCCACCTTGTCTGGCAATTGCACCATAAAGTGTCCTTGACCACGCCTAAGCTTGGAGAAATCGTGGCGTTCAGAAACATGAGAGAACTGATGAGGAACACTGGTAGTTCATCTGAAGCCTTTGCTGCTGCCGACGAAACCTTTATAGAAGCAATGGTTCAAGCTAGGGGATATACCGTCAAGTATGCCCCTGAAGCCTGTATTCGCAATAAGGGTCCAGAAACTCTGGGAGATTTCGTCGAACAGCGAAAACGCAATCACCTGAGTCATCTTAATGTGAAGAGAATGACCGGGTATACGGCCTCAACAATGAAATCGCTCAGATTAGCGAGGATAGCTCTTTCCTGTATTAGATTTAGCCTCAGAGCTTTTGTCTGGACAGTCGGAGCAATAGCTTTGGAGCTTTGGGCAAGGCTTCTGGCTAGCTACGACTTTTACATAAGGAAAAAGAGTCCGCATATCTGGCATTCAATCGCAGCCACGAAGGACCTCAGTCAGTGATCGGAGTGCTGCTTCAAGTTCCCCGGTACAGGCTGTTTAGGGCTACTGGACGCCCGAGAAAATTACCTCTGAGCATGACTGTAAGCGTTACCTATAACTGCAACTCGCGGTGCAAGACCTGCAACATCTGGAAGAAGAAAGCAGATGATCTCTCTCTGGAGGAATTCGACTTGATCTTCAACTCGTTAGGCAAAACACCCTACTGGTTTACCATTAGCGGTGGAGAACCCTTCTTGAGAGACGACATCGTGCAGCTTTGCCAAAGCATCTATCGTAACTGTAAACCAGGCGTCATTAGCATTGCAACCAACGGACTGCTGACTGGGATAATACCAGGCAAAGTTAAGCAGATTGTTGAATCCTGCCCCCGTACCCACATCATAGTTAATCTATCCCTTGATGGGATAGGGGCTCAGCATGATAACATCAGAGGGGTGCCTGGCAACTGGGAGAAAGCAATGAAAACCTACTCCGCTCTGAGAGAGCTAAAATACTCGAATCTCGAGCTAGGCATTCACTCCGTAGTTTCGAACTACAATATACACAGCATCCGCGAGACCTATGAGTACGCGATGAGAGAGCTAAAGCCGGATTCCTATATTACTGAAATTGCCGAGGAAAGGGTGGAACTGGATAACATCGGTGCGGGGATAACGCCAGCGCCTGAAGCGTATGGCGAGGTCATCGACTGGCTAGCTCTTCAACTTAGGGGGAGAACATTCAAGGGCATATCGAAGATAACCCAGGCCTTTAGGCTTCGCTACTACGAATCGGTGAAGAGGGTCCTGGTGGAAAAACGCCAGGTTATTCCCTGCTACGCTGGTTTCGCTGCTGCCCATATTCTCCCGGATGGAGAGGTTTGGGCCTGTTGCATAAAAGGGCAATCCATGGGAAATCTCAGGGAGGCGGCCTACGATTTTGGAAGGATATGGTCGAGCCAAGAGGCAGAAAGGGTCAGGCAGGGCGTCAAGAAGGATGGGTGTTTCTGTCCAGTGGCCAACATCTCGTATATCAATATGCTTTGCCATTTCCCAACGCTGTTGAAAGTGGGTTGGGGCGTCATAACATAGTGAAGGCTTTGGTAACTGGCGGGACGGGGTTCATCGGCAGTCATTTGGTTGATGCCCTGGTAGGCAGGGGTTGCCAGGTCAGATGTTTGGTCAGGATGACAAGCAATGTAGACCACCTGCGGGAATTGGGGGTGGAACTGGTTTCCGGGGATATTCTGGAGGTGGAGTCCCTGGAGAAGGCAACAAGCGGTGTTGATCTAGTCTACCATCTGGCTGGGCTTTTGGGCCGTTGGGGGTTGCCGGTCAGGTCTTACTGGGATATACATGTTACAGGCACTCAAAACATCCTCCAGGCATCCCAAAAGCAGAAGGTAGGGAAGTTCATTTATTGCAGTACTGCTGGTGTCCTTGGGCCAATCGCCAATCCGCCAGCGGATGAAACATGGCCGTACGCTCCCTCGAATAGTTATGAAGAGGCAAAAGTGGCTGCCGAGAAACTGGTCTTGGA
>JBGOXA010000298.1:0-2910 GCA_041478915.1 Dehalococcoidia bacterium | reverse complement strand
TGAAAGCAGAGCCTCTGCCAGAGACAGTCAACGTTCCCGATTCGTGCCCAGGTTGAGATGAGCGGAGGCTTGCACCACCACTGTATTGACGAATGGCCGGCCATGTGGTAGTCTCTGCCTAAATCTTATGAGGAAGGAGGCACAAGACTATGGCCCAAGCCTATTGTATGAAGTGCAGGAAGAAGGTCGAGATCAGGAACCCAAGACAAGTTACCCTGAAGAACAAGCGTCCTGCGACTCAGGGTGTTTGTCCAACATGCGGAACCAAGGTATTCCGCATAGGTAAAGCCTAAGATTTACGGGGCTTTGGAATAAGGGGCCACCTGACGTGGCCCCTTATTGTTTTTCCCAACCTGGTGCGGTCAACTAAAGCCATTGCACACACGGTACACATAATGACGGATTGTGCACCTCACCGGAAGCCGTCAGGTTTATCTTATCCCCAGTAAACCGAAAATGCATCCACTAGCTTCAGAAGTAATATACAAGCGGATTGTCTAGACCCCCGTTTCTTGATAGGATGTAATTATGAGACTAGGTGCCTTTGAACTCAGTGAGTCTGTGCCTGAACTGAGAGAGCCACACGCTTTGGCAATTCTCCGGCCTTGGATTGATGTTGGGAACGTGGGAACCCTGACACTGTCTCGTTTTGAGTCACAGCTGAAGGCTTTGGAATTGGGCAGGCTGGCCAGGCCAGGGAACTTCTTCGACTTTACCCGCTACCGTCCCACCATCTACCTCAAGGAGGGTCGCCGTGAGCTAGAGATACCCAATACCACCATCGCCTACGCCAAGCTAGATGGCAGAAATGATTTTCTTTTTCTCAGGCTCCTTGAACCCCATATGCTAGCCGAAACATATATTGATTCCATACTGAAGTTGTTCAAGAGATTCGGGGTCAAGAGGTACTGTCTCCTTGGCGCAATGTACGATATGGTGCCCCACACCAGGCCGTTGCTAATCACCGGGACGGGAAGTAACCTGAAGCTCCAGAACGAGGTCGAGACAGCAAAGGTGCTGCCAAGCGAATACGTTGGCCCAACTACAATTGCGCTCCTATTATCGCAGAACGCATCCCAAATGGGCATAGAGACTCTCAGCCTCATAGTCCATTTGCCGCAGTATCTCACTCTAGAGAATGACTACAGGGGCCAGACAACACTCATGCAGATGCTCAGCTCACTCTACGGTTTTCCTGTGGCCCAGGATGACCTCGACACAGCGAAGGAACAGGCGGATTCCGTTAGCCAAGTGGCTGAACAGATGATGCAGCAAGAACCCAGATATAGGGCTATTCTAGAATATCTGGAAGCCAACTACGACTCCCGAGTCTCCAAAACGAAGGACGAGAGCAAGCTATCACCTGAGTTGGAGCAACTTCTTCAGGATTTGAGTAGACGATTCAGCCAGGGTTGATGTGTGAGGCTACATAGCTTCTGCTGGGCTCGACCTTGGCCTATGTTTACAGCCCAGTGATATGATAATCTTGTGAGCTTGTGGTCGCTTCTCGAGAGGTCTTTGCGGTGTGAGCTACCTAAAGTCTTCTTCAAAGATAAAAAACACATGGTAGAGGAATCTCTCACACAAGACCAGAATCCGAACCGTGATTGACCTGCCCCCCAAAACTAGTCCAGGTAAGATGTTAGACTTTGGGCTGAGGGAAAGGGGGCTTCTGTATGGGCCGGCGGACCCATACACCGTAGCAGATCGAAGGAGTACAGCCACATTCTACCTCGCAGGTTCCTCGGGTATCGTCCTCCAGCTCCAGAGGCTATCCCAGCCAGCCCTAACACCAGCACCTGTAACTTAAGAAGTGGTATCATCACTGGGGGTCGGTCATTGCTGTTCGCCCGTGCCAGGAGGTGTTCGAAATGAAAGTGGTACATCTGAACAACGTCGAGAAGGAAATCCCAAAGATGGAGGGCGCATCGGGTATTTCCAAACAGATACCGATCTCAAAGCGCGATGGCTCTCCGTTGTTTTGCTTTCGCGTTTTCACTTTTGAACCGGGCGGTCACACGCCTTTCCACAGGCACCCAAACGAGCATTTGAACTATGTGATTCGGGGCAAGGGTGCCATAGTAGCGGAGGATGGCGAGGAGCGCGAGATCAAGAAAGGAGATTTCGCTCTGATACTCCCGAACGAGAAACACCAGTACAAGAACAAATCGGCAAGCGAGCCTCTGGTTGTTGTATGTGCAGTCCCCATCGAGTACGAGTGATAATGGAAACCATCCTGGCTGATTTTGCGATTAATAGCGGTTGACATTTGGTAGTCAAACGTTAAAGGCAGGCTGTGCTGATGCACAATCTAGCGAAATGTGACGCTCCCGCCGGGAGCCAAATCGAAACCCTAAGCCTATCTCACACGAAGTAGGCAGAACGAGAAAGTATGGAGGTTAAAATGCTTAAAAAGACGGTAGCTGTTGAGTGTCCGTGGTGTAATAAAAGATTCACAGTACAAATTGATACCAAATATAAAAGTGCTGAGGCAATCCCTCAAGATAGCCATTTACTAGAAGACGAAGGCGAAGACGTACCATGCCCTAATTGCCCACGCCAGCAGCTTTTTATTCGTTGGCTAAAATAGGATTTGATGCCTTTAATTATGATATGGTCGGACAAACAACTGAAATGAGCCAACAACCTATAGTTAACTTAACCGCCTGTATTGTCGCTGAACAAAAAACCATCTCGTTCGATATGGCACCCTGCAGACTTCCACATAGTCGACCTTGCTCGAGTGCAATGAGAGTCAGGATATGTTAAGAGAGTATAATTATAATTATGAAGGGGAACGCCTTCCCCCGGCCTTCACATACTCATCCATAATATACTGATACCCAGGTGGATCATGATTGTCAGAGAGATTGTAGCAAGAGGCATCCTTTCTAAATCAAAGGTGTACGA
>JBGOXA010000150.1:0-5172 GCA_041478915.1 Dehalococcoidia bacterium | reverse complement strand
GGCCTGCGGTGCCGAGAACAAACATGGCTTACTCTACGGTGATCTTTCCTTTAGGTTGGCTTACCACCTCTCCAACCACGGCGGCCTCCACCACGCCCGCCTGGTGCAACCTGGCAAGCAGTGAGTCCGCTTTGGCGGCACTGAGCGAGATCAACAGCCCCCCCGATGTCTGAGGATCGAAGAGGATGTCTTCCAGATAGTCAGGCAGCCCACCGGCCAACTTCACCATCTTGGAACGGAATTGCTTGTTGCGCTGCGTACCTCTGGGAACCAATCCCATCTTGGCAAACTCTATGGCTTCAGCAAAGACTGGAACCGAAGCAGAATAGATTTTCATCCCCACTGCGCTGTTCTCCGCCATCTCGCAAGCGTGGCCGAGGAGGCCGAAGCCGGTGATGTCAGTGCAAGCGTTGACACCCACCTCCTGCATCAACTCTGAGGCCCTGCTGTTTAAGGCGACCATGTACCTGACAACCTTGTCAACTGTCTCCTTCTGTGCCAGTCTGCCCTTGAGAGCAGTATTGATGATCCCCGTGCCCAGAGGCTTGGTCAAGATCAGCTTGTCTCCCGGCCTGGCCCCTGACTTGGTCACCACCCTGTCGGGGTGGATGATGCCAGTGACAGACAGCCCGTACTTCAGCTCCTGGTCTTCGACGCTATGCCCTCCGACCAGCACCACGTCGGCTTCCCTCATCTTCTCCAGTCCGCCCGTGAGGATTTCCCTCAGCACAGATATGTCCAGCGTCTTGATGGGGAAGCAGACCACGTTCATGGCGGTCAGGGGCTTGCCCCCCATAGCGTAGACATCACTCAGGGCGTTGGCCACGGCAATCTGACCGAAAGTACGCGGGTCATCGACAATGGGCGTGAAGAAATCAATGGTCTGTATAATAGCCAGTTCATCGCTCAGCTTATACACACCAGCATCATCGGCCTGCTCCAGACCCACGATCAGGTTGGGGTGGCCAACTAAGGGCAAGCCGCACAATGCTCTGTCCAGGTCCCCTGGACCCAATTTAGAAGCTCAACCTGCTCCCCGGACGGTCTCGGTAAGCCGTGGATTAGGCTTCTTAACCATTGGCTCCTCCTGTGTTCTTCCGATCTGGTCTGCTCTGGGCCACCTCGTGGCCAGGTAACTAGATTCTATCACCTCCGGCTGGCAGTGGCGATTTTTCCGCACCAAACCAGCAGCGATGGCGGGTTTCGTCCTTCCCAAGAAGGACGGGAATGACATGAGGGTGAGAAGAATGCATGGATTAAGGACAACCCAGCATAACTCGGTTGATTATGAATAGGGGCTGTGCTAGATTGGTATCGCCGGGAAAGATGCAGATGGACTTTCGTAATCTGCCCAGTGTAGACAGGCTGATCTCAGACGAACGCCTCACGTCTCTTGAAAGCGTCTATTCGCGCTCTCTGGTGGTGGACGCAGCGCGCCAAGTCCTGGAAGAGAGCCGCCTTTCCATGGCTCGTGGCAATGCAGCGCCTTCCTTTGATACCCTGGTGGAGCAAATCAACTCCCGCGTCAGGCTGCTGGCAGAGCCGAGCCTCATTCCCGTGATCAACGCTACCGGCGTTATCCTGCATACCAACCTGGGCCGGGCACCTCTCAGCCGGGAGACTATGACAGCGATGGAGCTGGCCTCCAAGGGGTACAACAACCTGGAACTCGACCTGGAAACGGGCGGACGGGGCTCTCGCCAGGTCCATGTTTCGTCCCTACTGTGCAGATTAACCGCGGCTGAAGCTGCCCTGGTGGTAAATAACAATGCCTCGGGAATCCTCCTGGCGCTGACCGCCCTGGCCAAGAGGAAGGATGTCATTGTCTCCCGAGGACAGGCTGTAGAGATCGGTGGCGGTTTCCGTATCCCAGACGTAATGAGGCAAAGCGGGGCCAAACTGGCGGAGGTGGGGACTACCAACTGCACCTACCTTTCAGACTACGAGCAGGCGATCACCCCCAGGACGGCGGCGCTGCTCCGGGTTCATTCCAGCAACTTCAGAATAGTCGGCTTCACCCAGGAGGTAGCTCTTGAGGAGCTAGTGCAACTAGGGCGACGGCATAACCTTCTGGTGCTGGATGATCTGGGCAGTGGCTGTCTTTTGGATACTGCCAGGTTCGGCCTGGGCCCTGAGCATAAGATTCAGGACAGCATAGCAGCCGGCGTAGGACTGGCCTTCTTCTCCGGAGATAAGCTTATGGGCGGGCCGCAGGCAGGCATCGTAGTGGGGGGAAAGTACCTGGTCGATAGACTAGAGAAACATCCGCTGGCGCGGGCAGTGCGAATCGACAAGATAAGGCTGGCAGGGCTGGCCGTGACCCTGCTGCACTATGTCAAGCAGGAGGCAGAGCGGAAAATCCCGATATGGCAGATGATCTCCACCCCCTTGGCAGAAATAGAGGGACGCGCTGAGAGATGGGGCCAGCGCTTTGCTGGTCTGGCGACAGTAATGGATGGTGAATCCGTGGTGGGAGGAGGCAGCTTGCCGGGGAGCACCTTGCCCACCAAACTAGTCGCCATCAAGGCCCCAGGTAAGGGTAAAGGGCCGAGTATGGTGCAGAGGTTGGCCGCAGAGTTGCGCGCCCAGCATCCACCAGTGATCGCCAGAATCGAAGGCAATTGCCTGCTTCTTGACCCCCGGACCGTCCCGCCAGAAGAGGATGAAATCTTACTGGCGGCGCTTCACAGCGCTGTCAGGGGCCTGGGTATCGGCTGATCAACCAGACCAAGCAAACCTCAGTGGAAGCAACTTTCCCTAGACCCTTGCCTTCTTTCCCAGCTCTATTCCCCGTCTAAAGGCCCCTAATCCTTGAGCAATACGTCCCTTATAGCCTGTTGCTGGCTAGAAGTAATTCCTATCGACTCCAGAAAGCCCTCGACCCCGTTGTACTCCGTGTCGATATAGTCAAGAAGGTTATTCATGGAATGTTGCACACAGCCTAGCATCGGCATCCAGTCCACTACGGTCACACCCGCGGGAACAATGGATGCAAATCCCTCCAGGTAACCCTCCATATCGTCCATCTTCTTCTGAATATCTACCAATTCAGATGTTAGCATGTAGTCTTCCACTATTGTAGTCTCGGGAACATCGAGCAGTAGTAACAGTAAAGCGGCGGTTACCCCAGCGCGATCCTTACCCGCTGTGCAATGTACCAATATGGGATACTGGGAAGGATCGGCATAGCGCTCGAAGGCCTCTTTGATGCCATCCTCGTTTGCCTCCAATATATTGATGTACCAGTCAGGGAAGTCCACCAGTCTCACATCCCAAGCCAGTTCAATCGGCACCTCTGCTGACATAAGGTAGGGGTCGCCGTAAGCATATGGCAAGAGGTCATATATTGCCTCATTGCCAGCATAGGTTTTGTCAGGATCTCTCTGTCTTTCTGACTCTTGCCTTAAGTCCATGATTCTGTTCAAACCGAGGTTATTCACCCTGGCCATATCGTCATCAGTTAGCTTGGCTAAGTGATCGGAACGATATATTAAACCCCAGTTGACCTGTGTGCCCTCTGAGCTAATGTATCCGCCAAAGTCCCTGAAATTGGGCGCTCCGCTCAGGTAGAGAGCGCGATCCGCTTGCTCAATAGTATTCTGGTCAGAAGTGCCATCTTGATCAACTGCTCGGGCGATGAAATACTGAGGTGTCGTTGCATCTAGGCCGGAGACGTCAATATGTGTAGCACCGACTATGGAAGCAACGGGGTTGGAAAAATCATAGTTTTCGACTCCAGGTTTGTCACTATCGAACACATCATATCTGATGGAAGCCTGCTCTGTGTCATTATCGGTAGCGGCTATCCAGGAGAGGTGATAGATCCCATCTTCGAGGCTGGCCAACGCTAAACCTTGAAATACTGGGATATCCAATTGAGCCTGTAGGCTTGTCACTTGCTGTTGCGCCGCAGTAAGTTCGGCTGCTAAAGCGTCATAGTCTTTCTGGGAAACACCTTTGCCACAGCCAACTAATCCAGGTAGCGTGGCTAATAACACTCCCAGTAGCACCAAGGCCACTATCCTGACTGTTTTCTTGCTCATCTTCCCTCCTATCTCGGTGTTAGCTAGCGTTCAAAGGTTGGTTAATTTTCCGCCCGCCTGAAAAAGAGTATACCACTTACCCCCCCGTCAAGTAGGGGAGGCCTTTTCCCCAATTGAATCCCGGCCCTTTTGGGACAGCGATAGTGTTTTCTCGCAGACAGACATCCTCCAGATTTCAGTTTTCTCGGTTCACCCTGCGCCACCAGTAATCGCTAGAATCGAAGGCAATTGCCTGCTTCTTGACCCCCGGACCGTCCCGCCAGAAGAGGATGAAATCTTAATGGCGGCGCTTCACAGCGCTGTCAGGGGCCTGGGTATCGCCTGAATTCAGCGGAAAAGATGTGGTGATAGAGCTTCGCAGGCTGTCCTCAAACCTCATGGTCGTCTCATAGTTCCCACACGGACTCTTCTTTGCACCCAAGCTAAGGTTAAGGTGCTATCAAGGTGCTATAATGGCACTGTTGATTTAGCGGATGTAGCCCAGCTATTGAAGAAGGCAATCTGTTCTTATCATGGGATGCATCCGGTTCTATCGGGAGATGAAAGATGGGGATACTTGACTTCTTGTTCTGGCTGAAGCCCAATATCAAGAGGATGGAGTCCAGGAAAGACGTGCGAGGATTGATTAAGGCTCTGAAGTACAAGAGAGACTCCTTTGTACGGACTGAGGCAGCAAGAGCCCTTGGAGCAATTGGAGATGCACGTGCAGTAGAAGCTCTCACTCATGCCCTAAGAGATCCGGATAGGTCTATGCGATTGACCGCAGCTGAAAGCCTTGGAAAGATAGGTGATGCGAAGGCAGTAGACTTTCTTGCTGATGCTCTGACGGACACAGACTGGTATGTTCGAGTACACGCAGCGACAGCCCTTGGGGATATAGGGAACACAAGGGCAGTAGAACCTCTTGTCCGTGCCTTGAAAGATGAAGACAAGGCTGTCCGACAATGGGCAGCACAAGCTCTTGGAGAAATCGGTGATCCAAGGGCTGTAGAACCGCTGGCTGCTGTTTTGGCAGACAAAGAAGATTCTGTTAGAGACGCCGCAGGAGAGGCTCTGGCCAAAATCAAGAAATAGGCAACAGTGACGTGCAGATTTGAGGTTGTCTCAAGTTTCGTGCCCTGGTGCTGTC
>JBGOXA010000330.1:0-2570 GCA_041478915.1 Dehalococcoidia bacterium | reverse complement strand
CGACGGGTACGCCAGAGCTTCTTTGGGCGCTTTGTTAATACGGTTGTCTGCCAGCGCTGCTCTGGGCAGGGGAGTATAGTTCCTCAACCTTGTGGTCATTGTCAAGGCACAGGGAAAGAACGGCAGCATCGCAAGATGACGGTGAAGGTTCCTCCCGGCGTGGAGGATGGTTCTCAGATACGCCTTAGAGGAGAGGGAGAGGCAGGGATGTGGGGAGGACCACCGGGTGATCTCTATGTTGCGCTGTCAGTCAGAGAGCACAGCTTCTTCAAGCGTGATGGTAACGATATCCTCTATGAATTACTGATAAACTTCGCCCAGGCGGCCCTAGGGGATGAGTTAGAAATCCCTACTATCGAGGGTGTCGCTAATCTCAAGATCGACCCGGGCACGCAGACTGGCAGGGTCTTCCGATTGAAAGGGAAAGGCGTACCTTACCTCAATCGCTCCGGAAGGGGAGACCAGCTAATTACGATTCGGGTAATTACTCCTGAGAAACTGGATGATGGGCAGCGCAAGCTATTCGTGGAGCTATCAAAGAGCCTGGGCAAAGCAAAAGCGTCTACAGGATGCGGGGAGAGCCTGTTCGGCCGGATAACAAAAGCGAAAAAGACCGACCAGAGCGAAGAATAGGGATAGCGGGACAAGGTGACTCCGTATATGCCCATCACGGTGGAAAGGCAACTTCCTTGTGACGTTAGGCTGAGTCGTCTACCCCCTTAAGCCAACTTGGTGGTGGGTGCCACCTAGTGCGGAAGTAATCCAGCATGAAACGAAGCAGCTTCGTGATTTCCAGTGATTTACCATCGGCAGGGTACTCCACCAACTGAGCCGCTGCTTTCCTGACGTCAGCGCCCTCGTAAATCACCTTATAAATCTGCTCTATAATGGGCAGGCTTAGGCCTGCTTTCTGGCCTAGCTGCCGAGCGGCGAAAGCACTGCCAATTCCTTCAGCTACGAAAGGCATTGACTCTTTTATCTCACTCAGGCTGTGCCCGTTGGCAAGCTGCTTGCCGACATGAAGATTGCGGCTCTCGGTGCTGAAACAGGTAACGACAAGGTCTCCTAAACCACTCAATCCGATGAAGGTGAGGGGGTTGGCCCCAAAGGTGGTCCCGAGGACGATTATTTCACTCAGACCCCGAATTATGAAGGCTGCTTTGGCATTGTTGCCACTCCCCAGCCCGTCAATCATGCCAACGCCTACACCGATGACATTCTTCAACGCGCCACCCAACTCCACTCCTATCATATCTGTAGTGGTGAAGATATAGAAGTTGTTTGAATTCATAAACTTCTGGGCTTTCTCTGCTACTGCCATGTCAGCGGCAGCAATCACGGTTACTGAGAGCAGACCTTCAGCCGCCTCCCTGGCCATATTCGGCCCAGAGAGAGCACAAATATTATGGTGAAGGCGAGCATCAATCTCTTCAGTAATTACTTGAGACATGCGTTTGCCACTATCCATTTCCAATCCCTTAGTGGCACTTACGATAAGGGCCGAGTCCGGTAGATAGTCCTTTACCTGTCTGACATTACGACGCATACTTTCGGACGGTACAGCAAAAATAACTATGTCTGCTTCGCCTAACGCCTCTTCTGCAGAGTGCGTAGCAGAAAGACCGGGTGGGAATGGAAGTCCAGGTAGGTAGGTAGTATTCTCTTTTGCTTGGTTGAGCTTGTCGGCTGTTTCTTGCTCTCGAGTCCACAGCTTTACATCGGTCCCATTGCGGGCCAGGATCATCCCCAGGGCTGTGCCCCAACTGGCATTGCCGACGATAGCTGCTTTTGGCATGCTTAATCCTTCATTCTGCCCGGTGAGGAGGCTTCTCTCTTGTCTGCCCTCTCGCCCAGCCTCCGTTCTGTGCCAGTACGAAGTCGCTGTATGTTATCACGATGTTGGAATAAAATCAAGCCGCCGCCAACAGCAGCATAAACCAAGTAGGCTTTTGGCTGCGTTTCCAAGAGCACCATGACTAGCATCACCAGCAAGGAGCTAACTGCAACGAGTATCGAACCCAATGACATGTAACGGGTCAGGGCAGCAGTACCTAGCCCCACCCCCGGACCACATACCAATCCAACAGGCCAATACATTGCCAGCATGCCTCCGACAAAGGTGCTCACCCCTCTCCCGCCTCGGAACCTGGTGTATATCGGCCAATTGTGCCCCACCATAGCTGCCAAAGCAGCCGCAACCTGCGCAGCATGACTATGTAGCACAACCCAACTGATCAATACTGGTACCGCGCCCTTGCCTGCGTCGGTTAGCAGGGTTAAAAGGCCTGCTTTCCAGCCAGCAGAGCGCAATACGTTGGCAAATCCTGTCTTGCCACTACCGTATTCCCTGATGTCTATTCCCTTGGTAAGCCGGCCCACAACCAAGCCAAAGGGAATGGCACCCAGGCAATAACCCAGCAGGATAACAGCAGTATACTCCAAGGCTACCATATCGCGCTACTCCGTTTTTTGGCAGCCACAACTGGTGGCGGCCCAAACTTGGTTTTGAGAATTACTCTAGGTTTTCCCACTTGCCTTTTTACCCCTGCTGTGGAATATGAGGCGGAGGG
>JBGOXA010000250.1:0-3358 GCA_041478915.1 Dehalococcoidia bacterium | reverse complement strand
GGCTATAATACTGGCATCGTTGACCAGATTCTCACCGGCGGGCCCGATAGCTGCCACTACGTATTTTCTGCCCAGCTCATGCCAGAGGGTATCAGCGGTCTCCCAGGTATCCTTCCCCCATAGATGGCCCGCCTCCCGAATCCTAACATGATCGCCTATTTCTAAGTACACAGGACTGTCGGCCCTGCCCGTAACTATCACGTGATCGTAGCCGGTGAATTTCAGCGCTCCCAGGTGACCGCTGCCCGAGGTACCGATGAAATGCGCAATGGGTGACTTGGCAGTGATGTTGGTCCTCCCGGCGCCGGGGGCCAGGGTTCCCACCAGAGGCCCGGCACCAAACACCAGGGTATTTTGGGGGGAGAAAGCCGGTGTATGAGCCGGTATGCAATCATAAGCCAACCGCGCATTCAGGCCGGCACCACCGAGAAACTTGGCAGCCAGTTCTGGGGACAGGGGCACGCTAGTGATGCTCTTTGTGGTCAGATCTATCTTCAAGATATTACCTGCATAGCCTCCCAACTTGCTCATAACATGCCTCCTACTGCTGGCTCAGGACACCAAATTCGCAGTACGGGATACAGATGCCACAGCGGGTACACTCTTCGCTCAGCATTATCTCAAACTGTCCCTGTTCCCAGTCCGGCACAACGACTATCTTGGACTTAGAGAGATTGAAAACGCGTTCCCGGGAGGTGAAAAACGAGCATGCCAGGGCGCAGCGCATGCAACCAGAGCAGCGCTCTGCAGCTATTAGAATATCCGCATTGTGTGCCATTCCTACCCCCTGTTTGCGTGGATACATCGGCTCAGCTTGGCCCTTGGCGTTCTGTCAGTATTCCGTGCTGTGGATATTGGGCTACTGCTTGCCGCGAATTGCGGGTTCGTGGTTCCATCACGCCTGTCTCCGTCAGGATGGGCTATTCTGAAGGTCAACCTATACTGCATGTATGTCTTCGGCAGAAGCGGGACAGTTCGGCCGTGAAAACAATGGACGGTAGAAGCCCTTGTTCTGCTCCCTGGCGGTCCTATCATAGTCCTTTCTTCAGACCACACTCTACTGTCTCCAAGAAGCGGGAGCAAGCCCCAGGATGTCCATTAACCTTTACCCCCAACGTGTTCCCTTTTTGCTGACGATTTACATAGGTCTTGGGCAACATCCTTTAACCCTAGCTCCTCCAGCTTTGACCTGATTTGAAGACCAGTAGCCACGTCCCACTGCCTGAGCTGGTAGTACTCGTCCTTTGCCCTTTCAAATTCCTCTCTATTAACCATTGACCCGATCCGAGGCACAGCCTCGTCCCCTTTTCCAGGAACAATGCATTCAGGGTTAGTAAAGTCTCCTTCAAGTGGCATGGTGTGCCAGGCATCAGGAAGCCTGTCATCTTCTCTCCCTCTGTGACCCTCCCTGACCAATATGGCCCTTTCCAGATTAAAGACCCTCTCACCTATTCGGTTGAGCCCTTCTTCATCTATGTCCTTCCCTGTGACTGCCGAGAGGATCTGGCTTTGCAGTGTGGGGTCGCCGACGTGATCCTCAGTATTTGGCGTCTCCATGATGGGCCACACAAAGTCGCACAGTATCAGGCATTCCTTGGCGACCTCCCGGTCCTGGATCATTTTGGCCGCCAGGGCTTTCCCCTGAAAGCTACCCATTTCAGCGGCTACTTCACTTCCCCAAAACCGCTTGGCCATAGCTCGCATGGCATCATTGGAGAGGTAGGCGTTCTTGGCCCCTTTGCGCCAGTCCAACCATCTGAGTATGTGACTACTGATTTCATGGAGTTGAGCCATAGGCGGCTCTGGTTGCATGGCATACAAAAGGGCCGTGGTGCAATACAGCCTGGGGTCATTAATGCTCGGCTGTCCCGCTTTAGAGATATAGTTGACCACATAATCCCTGGCCCCCGATCCCACCAAATCCGCAGCCTTGGGTAACCCTTGAGCCAGAATATCCCCAAAGCCCTCTCGGAGGGAAAGCTTTCTGACTAGCATCTCAATGAACTCCGGGCCCCCCAGCTTGGACAAGGGAATCCCTGTGCTTTCATCGCTCAGGATGCCCGCTGTGCGGCAGCCGAACATCCAAATTATTGCCAAGGTGATGGCCAGGGTATCAACCCCATAGTCGTCACACAGCTTGTTGGCGTGGAAAGCCAGCTCATGGCCTTCCACTTGGGTTCCCTCTGCCATCGATTGAAAAAGCTTATAAAAGATGCCCGACTGGCACATGAACTTCCCCTCTCTGCCATCCTCTGCCTGATATGTCCTTCTCAAGCAATCGCCCGCGCATCCCCAGCAAAGCTCTTTCTTTGTTCGAGGGCCCATTATTCTCAGGGCGATGCCACCTGCCTCTGTAAGGGCACCTGGGGAGAGCTCACGAAACTTCCGGGCCAGTTCCTTCAGCCTTTCTGGCCGGGCAACTTTTGCTCTGTTCCTAGCTGCTTTTACCGCGATGGCCTTTAACTTCTTCGAGCCCATGGTAGCCCCCAAGCCCCCGGAACCGCTGGCATCGTTATCCGCCAGAAGGGTAGCCATGGTGACCATATTCTCACCAGCGGGACCAATGGCTACCACGCTGGCTGACTCTCCCAGTTCGGCTTTCAGGATTTCCCTGGTCTTGATAGCGCCTTTGCCCCAGACAGCAGAAGCATCCTTAAGCTCAGCCACATCGTCATGCAGGAAAAGATAAACTGGCTTTTCTGATTTGCCTCGAACCAGGATGGCGTCGTAACCAGCGAATTTCAGCTCAACTCCCCATCTCCCTCCCAAATTGCAGTTGTCGAAGTGCTCTGGGGAAGGGGCAGCAGATTTCCCACTCACCTGCCACCGCGAGCCTCCGAATACGGGTATCCCGCATAGGGGACCAGTGGCGAAGGTCAGCGCATTCTCTGCGTCGAAAGCACGGGCGTCTGGCGGTACCTCGTCCCAATAGAGCTTCTCGGCGATGCCCTGTCCGCCAAGGAACCTGTCAGCATAGTCTTGAGTGGATAGCACAGTAATGCTTTGTGAAGACAGGTCTACCCTCAAGATTTTGCCGGCGTACCCGAATTCTGCCATTTGATCCCCCTTTTAGACGTTACAATACACGGTCTCCCATGCTTCAGGCAAGACCATTATGTCTCTCTAAATGCTAGACTGACTTTACTGTCCCTCGTGCCTTCGCTCTGGCAAGCTGCGATCTAGTCCCAGACAGAGTCTTGCTTCAGCCCCCCGCTTCCTGAGACGGCTATTCTCCGATCAATTTCACCCGCAGAGCTCGCCTCACTAATTTCTAGGTTAAGATACCGAGCACCCAACTGTAAACCCACCCCATCCGGCTCCTCATATACGTGATTCTGCAACTCCGGGGGCCCCATAT
>JBGOXA010000037.1:0-9628 GCA_041478915.1 Dehalococcoidia bacterium | reverse complement strand
CTCGGCTTGGAGATCTGAAATCAATGCCTCTTCTTTGGCCTTCAAATCTTTCAGCCAGCGCTCTCGCAGGCGGCAGATACAATCGTCGAGGGCCTCCTCCTGCTCTCTATCACTCATGGGGGGGAATGACTTCTCAATTAGCCTTTCCAGATACCCTTGAAGAAAACCATCAAGACCGCTACGCATTGCATCGAGGTCAGCAGAATCGCGCCAGGCAAGGAAAAGCTGGCGAGCTTCGCTGTGATGGAAGAAATCGGGTGATAGACCCAAAGAAAGGCTTCGCAGATGCGGGTAGCGAACCAGCAGGGATAGACAGTATTCCGCCAATGGGTCCCTAAGAAGTAAAGAGGAGATAAGGATCGAAGGTTGCTCCACTTCGCGCTTCTGTTTTGGCCTGGCTAGTCCTTTCAGCCTTCTAAGGGCTGAGGCCAGTTCCCGCTCATCTACACCCACCAAGCGGGACAACTTTTGCAGATAATGTGCCTGACTTACCGGATCCCTAATCTCTTTGACAACTGGCAAGAGTTGATCCACAGCAGAAGACTTACCCCTGAGGTCAGTCAGGTCAAGCTTGGAGGCCACCATGTTGAAAACGTATTCGATAACTGGCGTAGCTTGAGTTACCAAATGCTGCCATTGTTCTGCGCTTTCTCTTATGATATCATCAGGATCCTTTCCCGGAGGCAGGATGACGACCTTCCAATCGGCATCATAAAGATTTTCGTACTTGACGTCCGTCCAGCCCGAGACAGACATTGGTTGCCCGAAAGTTTGACTGATTACTTCCTGCCCCCTCAGCATAGCCATTTCACCAGCAGCATCGGCATCGAGAGCCAAAGTGAGGTTCTTGGTCAACTTCTTGATGATACCCACCTGCCTCTCTGTAAGGGATGTCCCCAGGGAAGCAACGACATTGTTGAAGCCATATTGATGGGCCGTAATAGCATCCATATAGCCCTCTACCACTATAGCCAGGTTCTGCTTTCTAACAGCAGACTTAGCTCGGTCAATGCCGTAGAGGGTGCTGCTCTTGTCGAATACAGGCGTCTGAGGTGAATTGAGGTATTTCGGCAACGAGTCATCAAGGGCTCTAGCTCCAAAGCCCACAACCCTCCCATCTGCGCCCCTTATGGGAAAGATCAGTCGGTTGCGAAAGCGGTCGTAAACCCTCTCCTGCTCCTTCTCCACCAGCAAACCAGCGGCCAGTAGCTCATCCTCACGGTAGCCTTTCCGGGTTAGCTCATCACGCAATGCCTCCCAGCTATCCAGGCTGAAACCCAGTTGAAAGTCCCCAATGGTTTTCTCCGAAACGCCGCGTTGGGCTAAGTAATTTCGCGCTTGCTGACCAGCCTGCGAGTGAAGGAGCAAGTGGTGATAGAATTCAGCTGCAGCCTCATTTATTTCCTTTAACCTTTGCTCTTCTCCATGGCTCTCACCATGCTGCAGCGGAGCGAGGGACACGCCTGCCCTTTGTGCCAGAATCCGTAGCGCTTCCCCAAAGTCAACCCCTTCCTTCCTCATCACGAAGGAGAAGGCGTCACCGCCTGTGGCGCACGCTCCGAAGCAGTGCCAACTCTGGCGCTCCGGAAACACAACGAACGAGGGAGTTTTTTCAGCGTGGAAGGGGCAAGATGCCTTGAAGCTACGTCCCGCTTTCTTCAAACCAGGAACATACCAGGAGACTACCTCTACGATATCTACCCTTTGTTTTATCTCATCAATGACGCTCACAATGCAATTCCTCTTTTCGGCCCCGATGAATCAGCCATGCTCAGATGAGGCCTGCCTCCCGCGCTGTCTGAAGCGCATACTGGTCAGTCATGCCAGCGATATAATCTACCACCCTTCGAGCTAAAGGTTCTTCCCGAAGGGCGTAATCCCCAGGCAGCTTCTCTTCGTGTTCGTTGAAGTAGTCGTGGAGCAGATGTACCACTTTCCTGGCTTTATCGGCTTCCCTCTGCACCAGACTAGAGTGGTACACCCTCTCAAAAAGGAATTCCCGGAGAGTGTTCATCGCCTCGCCTACCGCTGGGCTCACCCCAATCATCGGTTTTACTTCTTTGCTTGTCAACCCTCTACCTTCACCCCTGGCTGCCCAGGAACAATCCAAGATGTCATGGATCATGGCGTTAATCCGCTCAGAGCGAGACTTGCCGAACATGGAAACGACTGAACGCGGAAGATCGTCCTCGCTAATGACGTTAGCCCGCAGAGCATCGTCGACATCGTGGTTTACGTAAGCCACAACATCGGCCATCTTACATACCTGTCCTTCCAGGGTATCCGGCATCTCCCAGTCTTCACCCAGGATATTCGTTCTCGACTTTGAATGCTTCAAAATGCCCTCCCTTACCTCAAAGGTAAGGTTAAGCCCCGCACCTTCCTTTTCTAGCAGGTCAACCACCCTCAGGCTTTGCTCATTATGCCTGAAACCAAAGGGTGAGATTTCGTTCAGGATCTCCTCCCCTGTGTGACCGAAAGGAGTATGCCCCAGGTCATGCCCCAAGGCGATCGCTTCGGTCAGGTCCTCATTAAGATTCAAGGCACGAGATATGGAACGGGCGATTTGGGAAACCTCCAGGGTGTGGGTCAATCGGGTGACATAGTGATCACCCAGGGGGGCAACGAAGACCTGGGTCTTGTGCTTCAGGCGGCGGAAAGCTTTGCAGTGAATAATGCGGTCTCGGTCGCGCTGGAAGGCGGTGCGCATGGGGCAGGGCTCCTCAGGCTTGAGCCTCCCCTGAGACAACCTGCTCTTCATGGCATAAGGGGAAAGGGACTCTTCCCTCTCTTCCAGCCAAAGACGAATATTGCGGTGAGGCGAATCCACTGTTACCTAGATAGCACAAAATGCAAGTGGCTAGGCAGGGGAGCGGCCAGCCAATCTTTTTTCTACAGCAGCGATTGTGGCTCTGGTCTGTTCAATCATGTCCGGATTGGCTGAGACTGAGGTGATTCCCCATTCCACCAGCTTGGTAGTAAGCTCGGGATAAACCGAGGGAGCCTGCCCGCAGATTGAGCTAGTTATCCCTCTCTTCCTCGCTGTCTTGATAGCCCTCTCCAGAGACCAAAGTACAGCCTCGTCCCGCTCATCAAACCACTCGGCCAGCTTTGGGCTATCGCGATCAATACCAAGAATCAACTGGGTCAGGTCATTGGAGCCAATAGAGATGCCATCAATACCTACATCTATAAACTTGTCCAGCAATATGATATTAGACGGCACCTCGACCATCATCCACAGCTTAAAGTCCGGCGATCGAACCAGGCCCTCTGATTCCAGGATGTTTTTGACCTGGGATAGGCCCCTTACAGTGCGCACAAAGGGTATCATGACCCATAGGTTTACAAAGCTTTCTCTCACCCTCTTGACAGCCTCTAGCTCCAGTTTAAAGACGTCGAGCTCCCTGATATAGCGGGAGCACCCCCTGTATCCTAACATGGGATTTTCTTCAACTTCTTCATATTTCTCACCGCCCTTGAGGTTGCGGTATTCGTTGGTCTTGAAATCGGTGGTGCGGTAAACTACTGGCCTGGGGTTAAAAGCCCGAGTAAAGATTTCAAGGCCCTGGGCAAGCCTGTCAACAAACTCCCGACCTCTGTTTTGACTAAGCATATAGCGGGGGTGCTCACCGATATTGGCAATCATGAACTCAGCCCGGAGAAGACCAACGCCATCCACGTTCCGGGCAGCCACACGTTCAGCCAAATCAGGGTCAGCCAGATTAACATAGACCTTGGTAATCGTCTTCACCGGCTCCCCTGCCACCTCTAAATCGGGAACCGCCACAGTCTTCCTTATTACCCGGCCCTCGTAAACCTTTCCTTGCGAACCGTCCACGGTGATCAGTTGACCATCTTTCAGCACGCTGGTAGCCTCTCCTGTCCCCACGATGCAAGGAACGCCGAGCTCCCGGCTCACTATGGCGGCATGGCAGGTTCTGCCGCCGCGATCGGTTACAATGGCCACCGCCCGCTTCATGGCCGGCACGAAATCGGGCGTGGTCATCTCGGCCACCAGCACGTCACCCTCCCTTATCTTGTCTATCCCAGAGGAATGGTGAGTTATCTTTACTATCCCTGTGGCTGTGCCAGGACTGGCTGGTATGCCGCTGAGGATTAGAACGCCTTCGAATTCTTCGACTGCCTCCGCCTCTTTGGAAAGGCCAATAGTAGTAACGGGGCGGGTTTGTACAATATAAAGCTTACCTTCCTCCTTGGCCCATTCGATATCCTGGGGGAACTGGTATAGGCCCTCTATCGTCTTGGCAATCTTCGCCAGGGCTATAATATCCTTGTCCGGCAGTTTCTGCTTCACTTGATCCGAAACGGCAATTGGCACCTGGATGTTGCCTTCCTCATGGTTTCCACCAGCCTGGCTCCTTACCAGTTGCCACTCCTGTTTGGCTATGGTCTTGTCGAGAATCCTCACCCTTTCCTTGTCCACAGTATACATGTCAGGGGTCAGCGCACCTGAAACCACCGGCTCTCCCAGCCCGTAAATTGCTTCGATGACGATCTTGCTGCCATCGCTGCTTACCGGATCCACAGTAAAGATGACCCCGGAAACCTCAGACTGGACCATTCTTTGCACCGGGACAGCAATGCCTACTTTCAGGTGGTCAAAGCCATGCTCAACCCGATAGAAAATGGCTCGAGGTTCGAACAAAGAGGCCCAGCAGCCCTGCACCGCTGCCACTACGTTGTCCTCTCCCTCCACATTGAGAAAGGTGCGCTGCTGACCGGCAAAAGATGCTTCCGGCAGGTCCTCAGCAGTGGCAGAAGACCTCACCGCTACCAGGCCGCCACCCATTTCCCTATAGGCTTTCTTTACTTCCTCCGCTATCCGGCGCGGCATAGGCGCTTGGCTGATGCTTTCTTTGATCTGGCTAGCAACCCGTTCCAGCTCCTTGCTATCTCCGGTATCCAGGTTCTCAAGGTAACCACGAATCTTTTCTGTTAGTTTAGCTTCCTTCAGAAAATGGAAATAGGCAGCGGCGGTGACAACAAAACCGGGCGGAACAGGGACCCGGTATCTGGTCAACTCTCCCAGATTGGCTCCCTTCCCACCAGCAAGAGCTATGTCCGCTCTACCAATTTCCTCAAACCAGGCCACCACCTTCAGGTCTTTCTTCATGCTGGGTAATCCTCCTCATCTTAGGTATCCAGATGGAATATTAATTGAGTAGGCCTTTAAGGTAGTCCCGATGAGCGTCTTGGTCTTCTCGTCTGGCTCAAGGAGGGGCAGACGAGGCTTTCCTACAGGAAAGCCTATGTAGTTAAGAGCATACTTGATGGGGATAGGGTTGGCCACGACAAAAAGGGCATTGAACAAGGGCAACAGGCTTCGGTGAATCTGAGCTGCCTCCTCTGAGTGGCCGTTGAGGAACTTCTCCATCATTGCCCTTATCTGATTACCTACCAGATGAGAGGCAACGCTGATGACACCATAGCCCCCCAAAGCTAGAATAGGCAGGGTATCACCATCATTGCCGCTGTAAACCAGGAAGTCCTTCTTGGTGTCGCTGATAATCTTGCTGATCTGCTCCAAATTGCCACTGGCCTCTTTTATACCGACGATATTGTCGATCTGAGACAGCCTGAAAACAGTCTCTGCCGAGAGGTTGGTAACCGTCCTGCTAGGCACATTGTACATGATACAGGGCAGGCTGGTGTTTTCGGCAATGGCTTTGAAGTGCTGAAACAAGCCCTCTTGAGTTGGCTTGTTATAGTAGGGAACCACCAGCAAGATGGCATCTGCCCCCGCCTTCTCCGCCTCTCTTGTCAGCTCTATGCTTTCCCTGGTGTTATAACTGCCGGTACCAGCCACTACCCCTTGACCTACAGCCGACTTCACCTCAGCAAATAGGCGCAGCTTCTCTTCCTTGGCTAAGGTGGGAGATTCGCCGGTGGTACCCGAAACCACCACCCCCTCGCTCCCCGACTCAAACAAGGCCTGCGCCAACCTTCGCGCCTGCCGGTAGTCTACCTCCCCCCTTTCATCAAAGGGGGTTACCATGGCTGTGATAAGACGACCAAGATTTGCCAACTCCTAACTCCTTTGAAGTAGTTTATCTACCGCTCTGAGTATCGATGGAGGCTTCCACAATCTTCTTCTAACCACACAACGCGCCAAGGGGTTTGTTAAACAGCGACGCCTATCTCATTATAAGACATATATCTCGAATTTCAATACCCTTAATCTCTTCTTAATCCATGGGTCTGTTCCATGGCCTCCCGCCCAGCCCCTTGGGCCACCAAAGGCAGCGCGGCGCGGGCAGATGGTAAGGCTGCTTCCTTATTCACTTCAAGCCAAGTCCCTGCGGATCAGCTCTTCAGCAATCTGAACCGCGTTGAGGGCAGCCCCCTTGCGGATGTTATCACTCACAATCCAAAGGACTAGGCCGTTAGGATGAGAGGCGTCCCGCCTAATCCGCCCCACAAACACCTCATCCCTACCTGCTGCCAGTGCAGGGTAAGGATAAAGCCTGGTTCGAGGATCATCCATGACCTCCACCCCTGGAGACTGGGCCAGAAGGTGTCTGGCTTCCTCAACGGACATGGGACGAGTGAACTCCGCCTGGACGACCTCGCTGTGGCCAACATACACCGGCACCCGCACGCAGGTAGCTGATATGGCTATGTCCGGGGCATGCATAATCTTGCGTGTCTCCTCTACCATCTTCCACTCTTCCTTGGTATAGCCGTTGTCCAGAAAAACGTCGATCTCAGGCAGCAGGTTGAAGGCAATCTGGTAGGGGTAAACTTCGGGAGTCGCCTTTCCCCCATCAAGGATGACCCTGGACTGGACACGCAGCTCTTCTATGGCAGCACTGCCTGTTCCCGACACAGACTGGTAGGTAGCGACAGTAATTCGCTTGATAGGATTGACCTTATGCAGTGGATACAGCGCTACCACCATCTGAATCGTCGAACAATTAGGGTTGGCAATAATCCCCCGATGGTCCTTTATGTCTCCAGGATTGATCTCGGGAACTACCAGGGGGACATCTGGCTCCATCCTGAAGGCGGCACTATTATCGACAACAGTGGCCCCGGCACGCGCAGCCAGGGGAGAGAACTGTCGGCTGATATCGGCACCAGCGGAGAAGAGCGCAATGTCAATGCCTTCAAAGGAATCTGGCGCTGTTTTCTTGACCTCTATCTCTTGATTGTTCACTTTGAGCCTTTTCCCCACCGAGCGGTCTGAGGCATAGAGGCGGATGGAAGACATGGGGAAACGCCGCTGTTCCAGCACCCTAATAAACTCTTGGCCTACTAGACCGGTAGCGCCAACAATAGCAACACGGTACTTCTTCATCTCTTTCTACAACCCTAACAGCTTGTCCAAACCGTAGACCAACCCTTTATACTCGGATACCTTCTTGACGGCCAGAACCACACCGGGCATGAAGCATTGCCGACTGATGGTGTCGTGGCGAATGCTCAACGTCTGCCCTGCTGCCCCGAAGATCACCTCCTGATGTGCCAGCAGTCCCGGTAGCCGCACGCTGTGCAGAGCAACACCCTCTAGCTCGCCTCCCCTGGTGCCACTGAGGCTCTCCTTATGCAGTTTTGGATAGAGGAAGGGCTTCCCTCTTGCCTCCCTGATGGCTCTGGCAGTGGAGAGGGCAGTCCCCGAAGGCGCATCAAGCTTCTGCTCATGGTGCATCTCAATGATTTCAGCATAATCGAAGAACTTGGCTGTTATTCTTGCCAGGTGGATCATCAATACGGCCCCCAGGGCGAAGTTGGGGGCCACCACCGCCCCCACCCCGTTAGCCTTTGCCAACTGGTCAATTTCGGCCAGGTTATCCGGTGAGAGACCGGTGGTGCCAATCACGAGGTTGACCTTTCTCTTTGTCGCCATGCGCGCCGCGGACAAGGCAGCTTCGGCCACACTGAAGTCTACCAGGACTTCCGGGCGGATGCCATCGAGAAGGTCTTTTAACTCAGAAGAAAGAGGGATAGACTTGGACTGGTCTGGTAACAAAAGGGACTTGTCTTTGGCCTTTATGTCTACTGCCCCTACCGGTTCCAGTTCAGGATCGGCGCAGAGGGCATTTATTACCTCTCTTCCCATCCTCCCCAGGGCGCCGTGGACTACCACCCTGACGGACATGTCCCTTCCTTATCTCAATCGCTCTTAGTAGGGGAGGTTCCCCGTGGGGGAGGTTCCCCCTCAGGCCGGTGATAACGCCTACCGCCCGGGCTGCTCCTGGCACCGCGTTGACTGTCAGGGTACCTCCTGTACTGGTTGCCTCCGGGTGGTGGCGCTGCTTCCTCTGATCCTTTATCTGTTGGTCCTTTATCTCTTTCAGAAGGCCCCTGAAACACGGCACGGCGGGAAAGGCTTATTTTGCCCCCCTGGCGATCAATATCCTTTACCATGACGGTGATCTCATCACCAACTTTGACCACGTCCTCCACGCTGGGCACCCGATAATCGGCCAACTCGCTGATATGAACCAGGCCATCCTTGCCAGGAAGGATTTCCACCACAGCTCCGAAGGGGAGGATGCGAGTCACCTTTCCGGTGTAGATGCCGCCAACCTCCACTTCCTTAGTCAGCTCTTCAATCATGGCGATCGCCTTTTGTGCTGCCGCCGGATCCGTGGAGCCAATAAGCACAGTGCCGTCGTTTTGAACATCTATAGTTGCCTTTGACTTTTCCACAATAGACCTGATCATCCTGCCACCGGGTCCGATGACAGCCCCTATTTTACTCGGGTCGATGCTTATCTTGACCATTCTTGGTGCGTACTTGCTCAGTTCAGGGCGACTGGAGGTAATAGTCTCCAGCATTCTGCCGAGAATAAAAAGGCGGGCTTCACGAGCTTGACCCAGGGCTTTCTCCAAGATCTCATGGCGCAAGCCCTTAGTCTTGATATCCATTTGCAGTGCAGTTATCCCATTTGCCGTGCCCGCTACCTTGAAGTCCATATCACCATAGGCATCCTCCATACCCTCAAGGTCGTTGAGAATGGCAAACCGTCCGCCTTCTCCGGTGACCAGGCCCATAGCTACTCCCGCCACTGGGGCCTTAATGGGTATGCCAGCGTCCATAAGGGACAAGGTGGCGGCGCAAACCGAGGCCATGGAGGTACTGCCGTTAGAGCTGAGGACTTCGGAGACCAGTCGGATGGTGTAGGGGAAATCGCCCTCTGATGGGATTACCGGGATAAGAGCTTTCTCCACCAAGGCGCCGTGGCCAACCTCACGGCGTGATGGGGTACCGGCGCGCTTAACCTCCCCAGTAGAGAAAGGAGGGAAGTTGTAATGATGCATAAAACGCTTGCTCTCCTCCAGGGTCAGCCCATCCAGCGTTTGTTCATCGCCCGCCGAACCAAGGGTAGCGATATTCAGCACCTGGGTCAGACCCCGGCTGAACAAACCGGAGCCGTGGGTGCGGGGCAGGAGTCCCACTTCACACTTGATGGGACGAATATCCGTCAACTGTCGTCCATCGGGCCGAAGGCCTTTCTCCAATATGCTAGCCCTTAGCTCTACCTTTAGTCTGGCTTCAAAAACAGCAGAGATTTGGTCAGCAGGATAGCGCTCCCCTAGCTTCCCTATTAACTCTCTCTTCCAATCTGACAGTAATTCATCCCGTTCTATCTTGCCCTTG
>JBGOXA010000217.1:0-3797 GCA_041478915.1 Dehalococcoidia bacterium | reverse complement strand
TGCATAGTTCCACGTAACAACCGAGATTCTTCGCTACGCTCAGAATGACATCTATGGACGCTGTCACCCTGAGCGTAGCGAAGGGTCTCACTTTATGAAGCAATGTGACGCTCATTTCTGCAACTAAGTACTACCGTACGTACCTTCTGGATTCCTGTCCTTCCCAAAGGGAAGGACAGGAATAACACGGGTAGCTTTATTGTTAAGTCTTTTCAGAGACACTACACTAGTGAGGTAACAGGGGTTGTTTTGTTGGGGCCAATTCGTCAGTTTGTGTACTCGGGAAGCCGGGCCATACATCAGATGTGTTATGTCTGCATACTCAAAAGTTGACGAAGGATGAGCAATCGTTATATAAGTCTAGTTGCGCCTATCACAGAGGGCATACGCAATTGCAGCGGGTTCTGCTAAATAATGCCCAAGCACACTCAGTTAGGATACAGGAGCTACTGATGGCTAGGAAGAAGGTCTTTTTGACTGGAGCATCTGGCTCTATGGGCAGCGAAGCCTTTAGAGAGCTACTTAGAAGAAAAGACCAATATGATATTGTCGTTTTACTGCGACCTTCCAAGCAAAACAAGAAGACTTTCGCAAAATATGAAGGGCAACAAGGAATAGAGATTGTCTGGGGGGATCTGTGTAATTTTGATGATGTGCTGGAGGCCGTCAACGGAGTAAATTACGTTCTCCATCCCGCTGCGTTTATTGCCCCGGAGGCAGACAAGAACCCACCACTCTGTAAGAGAATTAATTGCGGTGGCACCGAAAATATAATCGCTGCGATTAAGAAGCAGCCAAGCAATGGCGACGATGTCCGTTTCGTCTATATCAGCTCCGTAGCTGCATATGGAGACCGACCCCCGCCTATTCATATCGTCCAGGTCGGGGACCCTCTCAAACCAAGTATCGGTGACTTTTACGCCACGACAAAAATTGCCGCAGAAAGAGCGGTTATAGAATCAGGTTTGAAATACTGGGCGGTGATGAGACAGACTTACATCGCTATCCCGAATGTAGTGTCTCTTTTGGCTCCGATCCTATTCCACGGGCCTGTCGATACCCACATTGAACTCATAACTAGCGAAGATGCCGGATACGGGCTTATCCAAACAATAGAGGCCCCCGATGATTTCTACGGCAAGGTGTACAACATGGGAGGCGGCCCGGCATGCAGGGTTGTCTTTAGGGATTACATCGAGAAGATGGTGAAAATCTTTGGTTTGGGGGATTATAGAAAGATAATGCCTCTCAACTGTTTCGCTTTAAGGAACTTCCATTGTTGCTGGTATGAGGACAGCTGGGTCCTTAATGAATATCTAGGTCACTGGCGACATTCGCTTGAGGATCACTATAAGCAGGTAGAAGCCGCTACCCCCTGGTACTTGAAACTGGGAGGAAGAATCGCCCCCTCTTTTGTCGTCAAAGCATTCATTAGGAGAAGGGCAGACCCGTTGAAGTGGATAGAAGGCGACGAGACACAGAAAATCAAGGCGTTCTTCGGCAGCCGTGAAGCATGGCAAAACATCCCCGATTGGGAGCATTCCGTCTACGCACAACAGAGAGAACTAACCACCTCCTTCTCAAGCGTTATGGAAAAGAGAAGTGAACCTGAAAGGTATACGATAAGAGACATGCAAGAACTGGCCCGATGTAGGGGAGGACAATGTCTCTCAACAGAGTTTGCTGATATCAAGACAAAGCTCAAATGGAAATGCGCTTTCGGACATGCGTGGGAAGCCACCCCCAGACTCCTAAAGGCAGGACACTGGTGCCCAGACTGTGCTCCCCCGCCGTGGGACTATGACACCCAAGCCAAGGTTGACCCGGCTCTTGCTGCAGTCTACTACAACAATCATGATAGGACCGAATATCAAAGGGTTGACTGGTTATATTGCCCCAATGCATAGTGATGAGGCTGCATCGCTCATTGTCACGGTTCGTCATCATTGACCCAGTGGGAGCGATAACACTTCAGGCAAATGTTACCCACTGAACAAAGCAAGCTTCTGTTGACCATACACGTTCTGAATCATTGGGATAAAATTCTGTAATTGTGTCGCCCAACCTGTTATTGAGCTATTCCGTTAGCATGTTGCGCAGAGTCTTTTCCAACTCCTCGAAGCTGTACGGCTTGGTAACGACAGCGCTGAACCCATACTTCTTGAAGTCTGCCATTATCGGGTCGGTGGCGTAACCACTGGAAACAATGGCCTTAACATCCGGGTCTATCTCAAGCAGTTTCTTGATGGCTTCCTTGCCCCCCATCCCCCCGGGAATAGTCAAGTCCAGAATGACCGCATCAAAGGGCTGCCCGGACTCTCTGGCTTTCTTGTACAGTTCCACTGCTTCGGCACCGTCTTTGGCGAGTTCTACATCATATCCGTCAAGAGGCAGCATTTTGCTAAGCATCTTCCTGATCATCTCTTCATCATCCATCACCAGAATCCTGCCTTTGCCGCCAACCGGCGCTTCCTTTTTTGCCTTCGCCTTTACTGGAGCGGGTTTCTTTGAAGCAGGAAGCTGGATGTGGAAGGTTGTGCCCACGCCCACTTCCGATTCGACGGTAATGTAGCCCCCATGGTTCTTGATGATGGAGTAGGCGGTAGCCAGCCCCAGCCCGCTCCCCTTCTGCTTGGTGGTAAAATAGGGGTCGAATATCTTGGCCAGGTGTTCTTTTGGTATGCCAATCCCCCGGTCTTTTACGGTTATCTTTATATAGTTTCCTTTGGGCAGTGGTAAGTCCCCTTTCCCTTTAATGACGGTATTCTCAGCCCGTATGTTGATTGTCCCCCCTCCAGGCATGGCTTGATCAGCATTGAGGATGAGGTTAGTAATGACCTGGCTCATCTGTCCTTCATCGACCTCTACCGGCCAGAGGTCGTCTGGCAGGGAAAACTCGCACCTGACTTTTGAACCGCTCAAGGCAAAGGTGGCTGACTCTTGCAGCAGTTCCGCGATGGAGGCAGTCTTCTTGACCGGCGCGCCACCTGTGGAGAAGGTCAGCAGTTGCTGGGTCAAATCCTTGGCTCTGAGGGAGGCCTTCTCCGCTTCCAGCAATCTATCAGCGGCCTGGCTTCCTGGTTCTACATACCTCTGTGCCAGGGTGATGTTTCCCAGGATTCCAGTTAGAAGGTTATTGAAGTCGTGGGCGATGCCGCCGGCAAGCGTGCCTATAGATTCCAGCTTTTCCACTCGCTGCCGTTCTTCTTCAAGCTGCTTGCGCTCAGCGATGTCATGGGCATAGACGGCAACTCCCACAACCTTCCCGTCAGCACCCCTAATCGGATTGTGGGATATCTCAAAATGCAATCGTGCCCGTCCTTCTTCCCCAGCGTAGTCTTCGACAGCAAATTGTTCTCCTTGCAGCCCGCGATCGATATGGGCCTTCGCTTTGGCGCGGTCTTCCCCCACCGTATGATACTCAAGGATGCTCTTCCCAACCTCGATATCAACGCCGTAGATCGTCTTCATCATAGCCTTATGGCTTGTATTGAAGGCGGTGTAGCAGTAGTCAGCGTCGATTGAGAATATCAAGGCATCGGTGCTTTCGATGATGCCTGCAATGGTGGAGTATTGGTCCTGGATTATCGCTTCCGCCCGCTTGCGGTCGGTGACGTCACGGAAATTGACCACAATGCCTGCCACGGCGGGATGATCGAGGAGGTTTCGGGATTCACCTTCGATAGTGCGCCATGACCCGTCCTTGACCCTGATACGCATCTCAAAATGCAATCGTGCCCGTCCTTCTTCCCCAGCGTAGTCTTCGACAGCAAATTGTTCTCCTTGCAGCCCGCGAT
>JBGOXA010000329.1:0-2588 GCA_041478915.1 Dehalococcoidia bacterium | reverse complement strand
GTACGCTGAGCGAGGCATGTCGTTCCTGGATGTAATTCAGGAGGGGAACATCGGCCTTCTTCGTGGCGTGGAAAAGTTCGACTACCGCAGAGGCTATAAATTCAGCACTTATGCTACCTGGTGGATTCGCCAGTCCATCACTCGGTCTATAGCAGACCAGGCGCGGACAATCCGTATCCCGGTACATATGGTGGAGACTATCACCCGGCTTTACAGGGTAATGCGACGTTTGGCTCAAGAACATGGACGAGAGCCGACCATAGAGGAGATCAGCGAACAGATGGAGATGCCCCCGGAAATGGTCGAGGAAATCCTTAAAATATCTCAGCAACCGATCTCCTTAGAAACCCCCATCGGCGAGGAGGAGGATACTCATCTGGGAGACTTTATCGAGGATCGAAAGATTATGTCTCCGGTAGATACAGCGTCCCACGAATTGCTGAAGAACCAGATAGGAGACGTGCTGGACACGCTTACCCCCCGAGAACAGAGGGTGCTTAGGTTGAGGTTTGGGCTTGATGATGGGCGGAGCCGCACCCTGGAAGAGGTGGGGAAGGAATTTAAGGTGACCCGGGAGAGAATCAGGCAGATCGAAGCCAAAGCGCTACGGAAATTGCGTCATCCCACACGCAGCAGGAGATTGAAGGACTATCTGGAATAAATGGTCTCACTCGACCTGTTTTTGTAGATGATTTGAATCTTTATTAATCCTTCTGGGCTGAAACTACAACCAAAAAAGAGAACGGTGACGGTTGCGCTTTACGTCAGATTGTTGCCGGTGTGCGCTCCAAAATGGGGATGCCTTGCCAGCAACTCACAGGCGTTTTATAATGAGGCATGCGAAAAGGAGGCAGCATGCGGGACGACGCTGAGATATGCAGAAGACTGGAAGCCATCTACGCCAGTATTGATACCTGTCAGCACTGCAGCCTAGGAAAACTACCAATCAACGATGGAAGGCACATGAGATACAAACCTGGTAATGTTGATGGTCCCAGAGTTGTAGTTGTTGCCCAAAATCCTGGCAAGAGCAAAAAAGGCGACCACGTGTGGGGAGGACTCGATTTGTTGTTCAAAGCAGATCCGAAGATAAAGGAGTTAGCGGAGGAGGTCTGGATCACGAACATTGTAAAATGCTGCACACGCAGCAACAAAAAGCCAGAACCCGAGGAAATCCGGGCATGCGAAGGTTGGCTTAGGCAAGAAATAGAAGTCATCCAGCCTGACAAGATTATAGCTTTGGGAAAAGTGGCCAGTATGTGGCTGAGGAGAACCTTTCCTGACAAACACTCGGACTGGCATCCTAGGTATATCCAGTTCAAACCAAAGGAGAGGGCCGAATACGTTGAGAGACTGAAGAGGGCCATGTTACGGGATCCTGCCCAAGGGTCACTCCGGAGTACGACCTAGCAGTGCCTGAACAATCGGGCGCTTTGTTCGTTTCTGAGATCATAGCTACCGTGCACTACGGAGGCTGGCAATAAGGCGCACGATAGAAGCTTCGGCCTTGAATAGTTTGAGAGACATGATGCCATGAGGATTGAAAGTGTTGATTTAGGTCGGATGCACCAAATAGCTTTACAGGCTACTAATGCGCTCCTAGATGCAGCCAGATTAGCCGGCCATGGATTGAAGGAGTACTTTGAAGATCAATTGGTGCATGAAATTGGCTACCAATTTAGGCCGAGCAGACGACTGCCGTCACAAGGCAAACACAGAACATTCACGTATATTAAATATCATTATCCTGATCCTAATAGTAAAAAGAAAACGGATGTGTTGGTAGAGGGCGATGCGATTGATGGTAGGAAGCATTGCATATGGATCGAAATAAAGTATAAGAAATATCGCACCTCCAGCGACTCCGGATTGGGTAGCTTTAAATCGGAATGGCAAGAAGACCTAGAGAAGTTGCGCAGGCCGCGTCAAGGCCAATGGGGTGCTGTGCATCACAGCTACTGGACATGGCTATACATTTTCAGCAATTACACAACTGAGACTCGCCATCGGTTTGGTGAGCACAGCGGTTGGAAGCGTCGTATGGGTCTCAAATCGGTGGCTGAATTTTTTGCGCCTTATGATAATCGTCGAAAATTGGGACAGACTCTATGGGATATCCATAAAGCGTACAAAGGTGCTGCGCTTTGCTCTATCATGCCCCCTTACTGCTGAGAGACTCCTCTTCCTACTCCGCCCTGTTGGTTACTGCCCAAGCAAAATAAGTGGCAAAGTCAACAAGAAGTACTTGAATTGCACAATCGTCCATTTTGTGCAGCCAGAGTCACAGAAGCCTGTAATGTGCCCTCTCCATCCTGCGCTTCTGTGCCGCTGCCTTGCGCTGCTGGTTTCTGATCCACCTCTTCAGTTCGTTTAACTGCTGCTCCTGATCAGGGTCGAGCTTGTCTACCTTTATAACCTCAGGCACCTTGTCGCTGCCCATGACCTTTGTTGCTAGTGTAGTGTCCCCGTTATATATAGACAATATGCCTGTTGTATGATACCATTGTGGCATGTGGAAAGCCGCTGATGTTTTGCCAATGACAGATGAACAGACGAAAACCTTGGAAGCTTGGGTGAGAGCCCGAAGG
>JBGOXA010000258.1:0-3231 GCA_041478915.1 Dehalococcoidia bacterium | reverse complement strand
CAGATGCAAGTAGAAGCTACGCTGAGCCCAAGACCGTCTTCTTGATGTAGCCGTGGTGTGCTCAACTTCGCGCCTGGCATCTTCAGTACGTGAATGAGTGAAGTCCGTTCGGATTACGGTTGGGTGGGCGCGGGTTCACCCTGGCGCGATCTCTCTCTTCGGGAGACAGTTGGTTATCCAAAGACTTTGGCCAGGCACGATATCCTATCCCTTGCTCCAACTCCTTGAATCCGTGGTTGCCCATCCTGCTTCAGGCCTTTTATTTTGGTTAGCAAAGTCTTTGCAGTAGAGCCGAGAATTCCTGGAGACGCATAAGTGCAGGCTGATTTGAATTCGGGAAAACTGAAGGAATTGGAGCCTATCTTCTACCCGCGTTCGATTGCCGTAGTTGGCGCTTCCAGAGAAGAAAAGGGGATAGGCTCTCAGTGGCTGAGAGGCCTGATTTCATGCGATTTTAAGGGTGACCTCTACCCTGTTAATCCCGGAGGCGGCGAAGTCTTCGGCCTGAAGATTTACCCGAATCTAAGGTCAATTCCGGGCCCGGTAGACCTGGCTATAGTATGCATCCCCCGTACCGCTGTACTTGGCCTCCTGAACGATTGTGCTGCCAGGGGAATAAAGGCCGTCTATTTCTTCACCGCTGGATTCAGCGAGAGCGGTGATGCGGAGTGGGCTGAGGTGGAGCATGAGATGGTCAGACGAGCACGACAGGGCGGTTTCAGGATCATTGGCCCCAACTGCTTCGGCGTTTATTCCCCGGGGCACGGAATACCCTATGGCCCATTCACTCTGCGGACGGAGGTAGGTTCGGTGGGTTTTATATCTCAGAGTAGTGGACATTTGGGGAAGGTTCTTGAGTTTGGGCTGATGCGTGGGGTCGGCTTCAGCAAAGCCATCAGCATAGGGAATGCCTCCGACCTGGGCAGCGCTGAGGTCTTGGAGTACCTGGCTGTAGATGCCAAGACGGATATCATTGGGCTTTACGTGGAGGGGCCGCGGGATAGCCGCCGCCTGTTCGAGGTAATGCGCGCTGCCTGCCAGGTGAAACCTGTAGTGGTATGGAAAGGCGGTAGAAGTGTGGCTGGAGCCAGGGCGGCAGCCTCTCATACCGGAGCTCTGGCAGCCTCCGCTGCCGTCTGGTCCGCGGCGCTGAAACAGGCAGGCGCGGTGGAGGTTGGGGGTCTGGACGAACTGGCGGATACCCTCCTGCTCTTTGAAAAGCTTGGGGCACTGCTAAGGAACAATCTTGGCGTTGTCTGCGGGGTGACCGATGGGGGTGGTGGGGAAGCCGTGCTGATTTCCGACGCCTGTGCTGCCGTGAGGATTGATGTGCCCACTCTGTCGGAGAAAACGGAGCAGGAGCTGGTCAGTCTCCTTGGTCGGGTAGGCACTGTCCTGTGCAACCCGGTGGATTTAAGTCAACGGCACCGAGACGCACTGGTCCTGGAGCGGGCTATGGAGCTGTTAGCTGCCGAGCCTCATATCGACCTCATAGTGGTATACCAGAACGCTGGGGTGATTCTGGACTCCTTCTCCAAGAAAGTGACCGAGGCGCTGAACAGCGCTATCGTGGACTTCAGCCAGAAGCGTAGCAAGCCGGTGGTGGTCATTTTGTCACCAGGCCCGGCGGAGATGCGGCGGCTGGAGATCGAGCATAGTCTGGCTCGGGCAGGCGTGCCGGTTTTTCCTAGCATTGAGAGGCTGGCCAAAGCCATCAGCAACGTGAACCGATATTGCCGCTTTCGAGCACAGGGCTGAAAGCGAAGAGAGGATTGTTGCTTCTGATAGGGCCAGGCGATTTAGTGCTGCTCCGCGTCAGCCGTTACGATTCTACTCTTCTCACCGCGAGCATTATATGGTGGCTATCAATGCGGTGTTTCTCTGTATAGTCGCCTTCTTGGGGTGCTTGGCAGGTAAGCTGATGGGATAACGTCTCCTGCTTGATGTAGTCGGACTGGTTTTGGATAGCCTGTAGGAGAGGCGGCTCTGCCTGGTAACGCGTTATGATGTAGTCGGCAATGTCAAAGCCAGCATTGCGGCGCATGGTCTGCAAGCGGTGCACCACCTCCCTTGCCAGCCCTTCCTCTATGAGCTCGTGAGGGACGTCTGTGGATAGGGCCACAACGTGGTCCCCCTCGACGGCCAAAGAGTAGCCGGCTTTTCCAACTAGCTCGCTCTCGTCTTTGACAAATCCCATTCGTTTTACGTTAAGCTCCTCCAGTATTTGAGAAGCGAGCCTTTCCAGCCCCTCCCGCTCACTGTTTGACTTGGTTTTGACAACTATCATAGGCAGAGGCTGGCGCACCTTAATGTTGGCCGTGCTTCTGGCGGCTCTCCCCAGGCTACAGACCTTCATGGCCAGCCGCGTATTGGCAGCCAGGAGTTCGTCTATCCTGGCCGGGTCTGCCTCCGGAAAGGCGCAAAGGTGCACGCTTTCCTCAGCCTCCGGGTTTGCCGAGCGTACCAGGTTCTGATAGATTTCCTCAGCAATGAAAGGCGTGAGGGGAGCCAGGAGCTTGCACAGGGTAACCATACAGTGGTAAAGGGTGAAATAGGCAGACAATTTGTCGGCATCGTTCTCGCTCTTCCAGAAGCGTCGCCGGCTCCTCCTGACGTACCAGTTAGACAGGCGTTCCACAAATTCCTCAATCCTCCTGCCGGCGTCGGTGGGATTGTAGTTGTCCAGTTCGCGGCTGACGTCGAGAATGAGCTGATTGACTTCAGACGTGATCCATCGGTCTAGATCAGAGGAGTATTGAGGAGCCTCGGCTGTAGTCGGATCAAAGCGATCGATGTTGGCATATAGGATGAAGAAAGAATAGGTATTCCACAGAGTGGAGAGGAAGCGTCGGGCGACCTCTGTCACCTGGTCGCGGGAGAACCGTTTCACATTGCCTGCTGGAGTGGAGGTGAACATATACCATCGTAATGCATCTGCACCCTGGTTATTGATGATCGTCCACGGGTCAACTACGTTTCCCTTTGCCTTACTCATCTTTTCGCCCTTGGCGTCCAGGATGTGTCCCAGGCAGATGACATTCTTGAAGCAAGGCTCCTTACGCAGCAAGGTAGATAGGGCGTGCAAAGTATAGAACCATCCTCTTGTCTGATCCACCGCTTCACAGATGTAGTCAGCCGGGAAACTCTTGTCGAACTGCTCCTGGTTTTCAAAGGGATAGTGGAACTGGGCTACAGGCATGGCTCCTGAATCAAACCAGGCATCCAGGACCT
>JBGOXA010000207.1:0-3949 GCA_041478915.1 Dehalococcoidia bacterium | reverse complement strand
CTCCACCTCTCATATACTCCCCCTATGATGACACCTATCCTGAACCACTCGTTTCTGGATTTCCCTGAGTCATAGTGCTTGATGAAAAACTCCAGTGCGTTAAGAAAGTCTGGGTCGGCACCATCAATCCACTCTTGCTGTGCTTTCTCATTGAGTATTACCTCTTTGACCAGTGTCTCTGTTTTCTCCTTGCGGTTGTCCATTTTTCTGCCTCCTTTGGGCGGCCCCACACACTAGGAAAACTCGGGAAAACCGGAGGATAACCCGAAACCCAGCGTGCGAGGCCACGTATTTGAAGCTACCGCCTAGTCTGACATAATGGGCATATAGTAGCGTGTTGGCTTTCCGATGTAAAGGTGGCACCGGCATTGAGCGCACGCTGTATTCTCTCAGGAGACCGTACGATATGGCTGCCTGCCCATGTGATGAGATTCACCATGTCATAGGTATTACGAGGAGTCTCTTGAATAGCCTGTGCTCTAACCGCCTCGGCCTCTTTCCCGGTTATACCGGCTTGGCGCAGGAGGTCTTCCAGGATGCCAGCCCGCTGTTCGGGCGGGATCCGCTCTTGAATCATTTGGCGATAGCGATTTACAATGTCGCCTATCGATTGATATGCGGCACGGACCGACTGCCTGAACCACTGCCAGACATCATCACCCTCTCCGCCACCGCCGGCGAACTCAGCCAACACAGGGCTGGCGGTTTGGCCATTAGTACAGGTTAGCCGCAACACATAGCTCTGTACCAGCGGCTTTATTATGTTGATCGGGCTGAAGTTCACCAGGGCACCGGCCTGTACTATATCACCGCGGCGCACAGCTTCTTGTCGGGGGCCAACTATTTCCAGCGAGGCAGAGTGGTTACTCAGAATACTGACTCTGTGATAGTCGCAATTAGGCACGACATGCTCAATGGTCGACAACACCCTGTCCACAGGGAGATTTCTTATGCCCCGGAAATCGACGAGATTTTCCACCTGGCCATTCTCAAGGAGAAGATTATACCGCTCTTTCCTGCCCAGGAGCTCGGTAGTCACTCTCCCGAAAAGATCCGGGCTAAGATTATCACAGACCCTTTGCGGCAGACCCACAAACTTGGCCAGTGCTTTAGTCCCATTCTCACTGAACGGGATTAGGTGCCCACCATTGCCGGGCCGCATGACCACCTGTCCGGGCTCAACCAGCACTCTTGTCCGGGGATTATGCTCCACCTGACGTGCTGTAGTATGGCAGATGGGCTCAAGTTTTTCCAATACATCTGTTCTATTCACAGACCCTCCTTCTTATTATCATTCCAGTGGCCAGAATGAGGGGGGGCAGCGCCAGTTTCGTACGGGGTACTGGCTGGGCTAGGTCTTACCAGTGACTGTACACCGCCCGATTACCCAGGCTACGCCAGCTGCCCATTTTTATTTCATAGACACCTCCTTTCACTAAGGTTATTCCGCTCGGCTCGAATACTTGTTACAGCAGCAAAAAAGGGAGAACAAGTCTCCCATTTAGTTAAGAGCTGGTTAGTTGTCAACCCCAGCTATGATTTTGTATTTGTACCTCTTTGAATATCCGGGATAGTCGGTCCGTCCACCATTCTGGTAGCTTATTATTGCACTGGAAGAAACCGAAGTTTTCCATATCTAACACCAGACATGCTTTCTTATTGGCCACTTGACCTTCTATTACCCTGAAGAAGTCATATGCCTTGGTGGTAAAATCGGCCATTTCGTCTCGTTCCCAGAGCTGATGGGCATAGGTAGGTCGTTTCCAGATGATGCGATGGACAGCGGTACAGACATTGAGATCCAATTTCCTCGAATAGTGACTTATGAACAATATAAGTTGCTCTCTTTGCCCCGCGATGGCTAGAAGGTCATCCAGCTCCACAGCATCACCGCTCTGGCTTCTTCGGGCATGTGCCGATTGTGCGGCTTCGTCATAAATTACTACTGCTCGGTCCTTCCACTGGTTCCTTTTTGTAGTTACTGTCATCCAGTTTGGTACAAGGTGCTGTATAGCCTTTCTTAGTTTTTCATCAATTCGAGGCATATGAAGGATAGCTGGGAGGCCACGCCGGTTGTGCATTTCAGCGGCAATCTCATGGGCTACCCCTGTTTTACCTGTTCTAATATCGCCCATTATCATAATCACCCCAGGATAGGGTATTACTGAGTAAAGGCTGGCCTTCTGTGGTATAGAGAGGATAGCCCGGGCGTACTCATCACTCTTTTTCTCGCGATACCTTTTTAGCTTTTGGCTCTCTTTTGCTATCAACTTTTACCCCCTTTCTAGTGGACGTTTATTTCCCCATCATAATCGCCGTGGCGACCTGTAACGTCTTTTGCAATTCGGAGAACCTCGACTCTCTTATCCTGCCATGACAGCCCGGGCTTGGCATCGCAGTAAATGTCTAGCCATCCCCAGGCTGTGCCAGTGCCATGCTTAACTCTGACATTAGTGAACCCCGCTTTTAGCAGTGCATCCTTAATGGCCGTGGTTTCCTCTCTATGTGTTTTATGATTTCTCCAGGTCATTTTACCCCCTTACTAAAGCTATTCCAGCGAGCTCGAATACTTGTTACATAGCTTTTTTTGGGCTTAACTGCCCAGCGAAGGGCCGGCATTTTGTCCGGCCCTCGAGCTGGATAGTTAAACTATCCTACCATTGCACAAACATTTGCATAATGACATGAATGGTCCCTTTGTGTTTGACGACTCCTGGAGATTGGGCATTTGTTGTCCGCAGCGTGATCGGTCCACTTGTCTTGGCCAGCAAGTCTTTTAGATAATAGATATCAAAGGCAGCTCTGATTTTGCCCCTTGCCGGCACTTTGGCCTCAGTTTCACCCTTCTCCTCATTTTTAGTTGAGACGATGAGGTTATGCCTCCGGGCCTGAAGGCGGACGGCATTGTTATCGGGCAGGGTGATTGAGACTACGTCTAGGGCATCCTTCAATGCTGCGCTGTCCACAGTGATTGGTGAGCCATTTTTGGGAATAAGCTGTCTATAGTTCGGATATTGGCCTGCAATCGCCCTAGCAGTCAGCACCAGCCCCTCACCGATGAAGCTGATAGTGTCCTCACCTCTATGGATTGATACCTTACCAGGCATCAGCTTCTCAATGAGGCACACCGCTTTGCTAGGCACGATCACCTGTTCCAGCTGTCCCTTTGCCTTGACAGTTATTTCCGCTAGGCGAAAGCCATCGGCGGCAGCCAGTGCTATCCTACCATTATTAGGAGTAAAACAGATGCCGCGGAGAACTGGCCTTGACTCTTCTTTCGCCATAGCATAGCTTACTTGCTTCAGCCCATTAGCTAGGCCAGTTACCTCTACCGCCTTCCCTTTTACCCCTGGCACCGGTGGGAAGTCCTCAGCTGCATAGCCTTCAAGAGTGGTGTTGGCCCCAGCTTCTATCTTCAGATCGTTTTGGCCCGCTAAAGATAGCGAGACTGTTTCGGCCTTCACCGCTTTGAGGAAGGCTTCCAGCAACCGAGGCGGGACAGCGACCGCTCCCTGCCGAGTGACGGTAGCCTTGCAGCTTGCCGTTAGCCCGACTTCCAGATCCGTGCCGGTGAGTGTTACTTGGCCACCGCCAGCACGGATGAGGACATAGGTACATATCGGCAATGTTGACCTGGTCGCCACTGCGAACTTGACCTTGCCCAAGGTCTCCAGGAGTGCCCCACGCTGTGTCGTCGCTCGCATAGAGCACCCCCTTTATTAAGTTTTGAGGCTAAGCGCCCCACTGCGAGCCACCAAGTTGCCCTGGTGGCCCGAGGGTGGAGAGCTTAGTAGCCCTATTTCTTCCCATTCTTCCCAGAACCGATGCGGACGGCGATGAACTGCACCTGGTACCGCTCGTCGCCTTCCACAACCTTGCCCTGGCCCCTAAAACCATCGGAGCCAGTGCTGAAGGTTGCGGGCTTCGGCTGAATGACGATGGCCGCCTT
>JBGOXA010000064.1:0-7586 GCA_041478915.1 Dehalococcoidia bacterium | reverse complement strand
CAGGCAAATGTGACGTGACCTCATACATTCTGGCTTTTCGATTAACGCAGCCCCGCAGTCTACAAATCAGATTTGAAGCTCGACAGTGAGCCTCTTGGTCATCATAATTGACCAAATTTGGTTGCTAAAGTTATCCCTCAGAGACTAGCAAGTGTTGGGCAAGGCTGTTTATCCTAGAGGTGGAAAACAGCATGGAGAGCAACGCAGTGTTGCTCAACAGGAATCCGAAGAGCAGGAAAGTGGCAAAGGGCAGCGCGGTACTGGTAGGGGTTCGTTTCGGTACGAAGTGACTACTATGGCTCTTGATATTTGGGTCTGCCAAACGCGCAACTTTGGTTTCAGTGTCACTTTCTGCCGATGTAGTAGCGCCCAAAGGAATTCGGGGCCGAAGAACATCAAGGCGATTATCTGGCACTGATGTATCGGCAAGGGAGGAGGAGAGGATGAAGAGCAATACGTTGTCGAATCCAGCGAAAAGGAGGGAAAGATGAAGAGCCATATCAGAGTACTGGTAGTCGACGATCACGAGATTGTTCGCCAGGGGTTACTGCGCATGCTGGATCGAGAACAGGACATAAAGGTGGTGGGAGTCTGCGCCGATGCCGAGGAGGCTTTTGCCGATTTGGAATCACTGCTCCCTGACATCATTGTCATGGACAGCCAGATGCCAGGCACAGACGGGATTCAGGCCACCTGGAGGCTGAAGAGAAACGGGCTTTCTTACGATGGGGACGTTATCGTGCTGGCCGAATCCTCAGACCATATGACTGAGGCTATGGAAGCCGGGGCGTCGGGATATCTTCTGAAGGACGTCAAGTGCGATGAACTCGCTCAGGCCATCAGGCGGGTCTACCAGAAGGCACACCCAACGCACGCGGGTGGTCTGGTTGGAGTGGTGGAGATGGTTATATCGCCGTCGGTCAGCCTTGCCCAGTCGGTGAGGTTTACTGCTCAAGTGGAGAAGGCACTTGAAGCTACTGTGGTGGCAGCCGTTGGTTCCCCGGTAGGGGGTAGCGCCATTACCATCACGCTAACACCGTCCCATCTAGAGAGTATTGTAAGTAGGCTGGAAGATCTAGCTGACGTAGAAGCGGTAGAAGAAGGGAAACTGCCAAAAGATGTTTTTGGCTTCCTAAGAAAGTTCCGGGTTGGGTCGAAAGTGGGTTCCAGCCGCCCCAAAAGGCTGCTCGTAGACCTGAGATTGGCATAGCTAGGCATGGGCTGAAGGGCTTCACAGGCGGGGGCGAGTGGACCGGGCTGGAACTTTGCTTCCGCGGGGCTGGCGCCCTTCGTTGGACTGACGTAAGGGCTTAGTCTTCTTTCGTCCTGGGGAGGTGGCTGCCCTTGGTTGCACATCGTGACGTAATGTATGACAAGAAACCACTCTCACCAGTAGTCACTGCTTATGCCATGGAATCACGGGGTAAGACTTCTATCGTGAAAGTTCGGACCTTGCTCGGTGAGCCGTGCGTGTCAGTAGATAGAACTCCAAACATGATCTTCAAAGCAGCGTTTGCCTTCGCATAGACTAGCCCCGGTACGTTTGCACAAGGTGGCTTTCAGTTGGGTGGAGGTAAGTTTTAGGGCTGGAACCTTTGCCCGCCCAGTGGCAAGGTAGAGCCCCTAACCCTTGAAAATAGCAAAGCAGGCTATGTTCCAAAACACGATCGCACTGTATATGCCCACAAAGCAATAAGTGGCTGTTAAGGCAAGCCTGGGCCACGCCTTATATATATCCCATAGAAGGAAGGCACACAACAGGGCACCAAACAGTTTCAGAGGTATGAAAACAGGTCCTCCCGCCACGGGTTCGAGAAGGGGTTGCCCTCCCGCACCGAGGCGCTCTTGATGAGTAACTGGCTGATGATCCCGTCTATGGTGACCAGGGCCACCAGGATCGCCAAGAAATATCTGATCCGAAGGCCGCCAGCCCATTTGAACATCAGTCACACCGCCATCTTGCCGAAATCGTACTCTTTATCCCCTTTGTTAGGCGGGCAGGAGGAGAATACTACTTCGCTGATGCTCAGATGCCCATCCGTATGAACTTGAGCGGAGCACTGGATGACAGCTCGTTCAACCCAAGACAGGGCCATGAAGCTTCCAGCCCCTGGGCTTTTGAGACAACGCACTTCTCCAGGCCTCGGCTGAGATCGCCTCCTCCATCATCGGAGGTGATTGGCCAGTCTGGAGCTCGTCCCACCGCATCCTGTCGGAGTGCGAATGGCCTGTAGGTAGTCTGTTGGCAGCCCTGGCTTGGATGGACTCCGCCTTTCAATTCTGTGGGCCCGCCATCTTGTCCCGCCTGGACCCTTTGGCTCTTTGGAGTGACCCTTTTTGTCCACCCATATGATACCAATTAACCTTGTGGAATGCCAGTGGCATTCTTAGGATTGATCATGCTTGAACCAGGTCAACTATAGCGAGAAGCGGTGGGAGCCCATGAGTGTCAGTCATGGCAAAAGGCAAGACCTATGATGGAACCACAGAGGTTTGTGCCAGAGTGAGCGTGAGCGCCTCTACTGTACTCCGAACTTCGCCACCGCATCCCTAGGGGCTCACCTTGGGGGGACAGGCGAGGATGGAGGCTGTTTGCTGACACTGATGTCAGCAATTTGAAGGCTGAGGTTGATTCAATTGAAACCAGTCAAGGTAGCCCAGATACCCGTAGGTGCCTGGAGTAAGCGGAGAAGACCGATGCTCAGGCTCAGCCCGGCGTCCGAGCAAAGAAAAAGAGGGCTGCGATCGTTGGAGGCTGTCCCGACGAGTGTGGCCCCGGGGCGAACTTGAAGAAATGCGACAAAGAGGTGGGCGCAGTGCGCCAGTTTCAGCTAGAGGTGTGGAGGGTGGCCAAAGGCAGCGCCAACATGAATCGGATTTCAAACTGGGGCAAGATCAAGCGGCCGGGAACAAGGAAAAGAGGCTATAATGAAGTCATCTGTCAAGTGGGATGTGGCCAGTCATAAATGGATGAAAGGGTAGGTAGCGGCGCCTCTTGAAGCTCAAACCGAGGCCATCGCTAAGGATTGATTGTGGATCAGAGTACATGCTGCCGCAGTCGGGCGAGGACCTTTCCCACTGCTGTTTTGGGAACCGGCTCAAGACTTGCCCTGACCCCGCCCGGCTAGGTCGTGACCCATCCTCCAAGGACATAGCCGCATAAAGCTGGCATCCTGCTGCCCACGTTTATTCAGGCGCGGCGTAAGAGGTATTGGTTGCCAGTAGCCCATGGCCGCGGGTCGAGCTTGAGCGACAACTGAAATGTCAACGCCCGATGGCTTAAGCACCGGGCGAGAGGCAAGGGACGAAAGGAGGAAAACTCTGGGCTCAACAAAGAAACGAGCGGGAATAGCTCTGGCCGCAGTCGGAGTGGCCCTCGTCATCTTTGGAGTGGTTTGGGTCACCATCATATTTCCTGGCCTGAAAAAGGTGTCTGATGACCTGGACAAGACGGTGCGGTACGATGGGGTGGTCACCATGATCGATCCCGAAACATACCAGCCCCTGAACTATGACGTGATCGTCACTCGCAGATGTAAGGCAGTCCGCTGTCGTGGCGAGGTGATCTACATTCGGGAAGATATCAGCTTTGTGGATAGGGAAACGGGGCAGGAGATTGTACCGCTTCGGGGAAGCGATCTGCTGGCGGTGGACAGAATGTCCCGCGCCAATGTGCCGCACCAGGGCGACCAAAGCCGGGAGGGCTTATGGCAATTTCCCCTGAATGTCAAGGCTGGCCAGGACTATCCCGTTCAGGTCAGCGGCAGCCCCACGGCTCTTGAGGCGCGATATGTTGGCCAGGAAGACTTCATGGGGCTAAACGTTCTGGTCTATGAGGTGGCTACCCCCGAGGGTGGGATTGATACTCCCGGCAGGTGGGGCAATCCGGAGATGTGGCTGAACCGATGGATCAGGATCAAGGTAGAGCCTCTCTCCGGGACAACCGTCAGTTTCGAGGACGAGACGGAAAAGATTGCCAGGATTCCCGTCTTCGATGAGCTGTTCCCCCAGACGCGTCCTATCAAGTTCACCAACATGACTGTATACGAGCATCATCTGGTGTTTACCAACGAGACGGTCAAACAGGCGGTGCACGACGGAAAGTTCTACCACTGGGCTCTGCCTTGGGGCAACACTTACCTCCCCTGGCTGGTCTTCGGGCTGGGGACCATCATGGGACTTTCGGGATCGATACTCCTGGTCAGGAGAAAGGCGGTTCGGGCACCGATAGCCAGGCCTGTGATGGATGGGGCGGCAGCTGCCATCTACGAGCCCGGATCTCAACCATGACGGCTGAAAGAGGGTCTCCGGTTTTCCTTTGAGGCTGGCCGTTGGGGCTTGGAGAATTGGAGCAGGCAGCCGCATTTCGGTTCAGGCACTCTCCCGCGAGGCGTGGCTGTTACCGTTGACAAAAGGGCGGTAGTCTGGCCTTACCTTTTATCACCGGCTCTCATCTCATATCCCTAACCCCTGGAAGGCGTCAGGTTCCTTCCGATCATTATCGCGGCTCCAAAGACGGCGTGCTTGAAAGCTAATATGCAAAGTGCATAGGCACAAACACGATTGAACCCTTCACGAAATCCCAGGCGGACTGCCACCAATAACGGCCATCAGGAGGACTGGTTCAAGCATGACTTCGGTTGCGGCCGGCACCGCATCACGTAATCGGTAGAGTGTGGCCCTCGAGATCCGCAGGGCCTCAGAGGCCTCCTTAGTCGACAGACCTTGCTTAAGCAGGACTTCCTAGGCAGAGAGCCGGCGCAGCCTCTCTTGAGCCTGGGACTCAGCTCCAGTGGTGAGTGCCAGGGGCCATCCGGTGGAATACCACGGGTATACCAAATACCCGCATAAGGGGCCTCCTCCTGGTCCTATTCTCACCAGAAAGGATGGCCCCTTTTCTCTATCCTGTCTACTGTCTCACATGTTTCTGAACGAGCCCATCCGTGTTGATGGTCTATGATTTCGTCCATTCAGGAGCCAAGAGGCATGCGGCAACTCGTTTTCCGATACTGGAGTTTCAGCCTTGTCAGCCGAAGCTTATTGCCCACCGACGTACCTGTACCCTTCCCGTGGATCCCCGACGATCATTTTCGGGTTCGACGGGTCTTTCTCCAAGTTGTTCCTCAGATGCCGGATGTATACGTCGACATAGTCAACCTCTGCCGTGAGCTCCTTTCCCAGTAAGCTTTCCAGGAGCATCGAGGTGGACAGGACCTTTCCCTCGTTGCTCACCAGGTGACACAACAACCTGTATGCACTCGGTGCCAAGCGCACCAGTTTGCCTTCAATGAACACTTGTTGAGTGGTGTAGTCAATCACCAGCCTCTTCCCGGTCGAGGCCGACACATCAGCCTCTGGTACGGGCGCCTGGGAACGGCGAAGCACGGCTCGTACCCGGGACAGAAACTCGGCGGCTGAAAAGGGCTTGACAATGTAGTCGTCAGCTCCCAACTCCAGCCCCCTTACCTTATCAGACTCGTCATTCCTCACGGTGAGAATGATGAGGGGGACATTGGAAAAGCTGCGTATCTCTGGCAGCACGTCCAGTCCGTCGGTGTCAGGCAAACCGAGGTCCAGAATGACCAAGTCCGGAGACTGTGCTATGGCTAACTCCACGCCCTTTCCCCCCGTCGGGGCAGAGATCAGTTCAGCCCCGGGCCATCTCCGCTCAAAGCAAAGCCCAACAGATTGCACAATCTCAGGATCGTCCTCGATGATCAGAACCTTCATAATCCCTCCCCAATTTCTGCCCTTTCTTTCGTTGCGGGCAGACCAGCAAATTGCGGCTGGTGCAGGTTCCAGGCGGAATTATAGCACTTCAAGCCCGGCTTGAGTATAGGTCAGGCAGCGCTGGAAGACGGATTGTGGGAGGGCGATAAACGGCAGACAAGGAGCGGCAGTCCGATGGTCGGCCTACGGGGTACTTCGGCTCACAGAGTAGTCCGGACAGAATAATTCAGCACACTAAACTGGCTCGACGATCCATCTGGGTGGTCATCGTTGGGATAGTCAGACTCATTAGTGGCCTGCTGATAGAGTGCCCGACGTCGGGCCACCTGCCCGAGACAAAAACTCCATGGCGCTCTGACAAATCCAAGCCCCCTACTTCTGGACAGGTCTAGAGGGCGTGCCCCTATGTGACTTTGGACGCCTGCCTTCTCCGCTTCCTCAGCCCAAACCAACCCCGCCAACCCAACCAGGCCGAAGCCCAGAAGAAGAAAGGTAGGAAGCTCGGGAACAGGGGCCACGAACCCAACAACCGCGGCGGCATCTATGCCACCCTCAGCAGCATTATATCTACCACCACCGCCCCCACCTTTATCCACCGCGATGTCTCATTCATCATAGGCGACCGGGGCATTGGACGGTATCTGCCATATGCACCTAGGCAAAAGGCTGCCATCGGACGCCGTAGTCACATTCTCCTGCCCCCTGAGGGATCGCCAGTTGCATCGAGAGTCTCTCTTTCAGCTGGCGGGTGATGCTGAATCCAGACGGGATAATCGGCGTTCCCCTGAAGCCCGCTGGCTTTCACATAAACGCCCTCAGCGGGTGGGAGCTGGTTCTTCTCAGCCCTGGTATCGGCACAGCGAGTTATCATGGGCGCACGGGCTGCTTGACGGTGCTGCCAGATTTCTCCGGCACTGAGAGCGCGCCCATAGGGCTTGACTTCGTCGAGAACACCTTGACAGAAACCGGTATCAGCACGGCCCTCAGGAGGCAGAGCCCGCCCTCCAGCCATCACACCGTGGTTAGCCAGTGACAATGGGACACATTGAAAATGTGGCTCGATAGGTACTCTGGGGCTTGCTCTGCTTGCTGGGAATGGCAGAATGTGGCCTTCTCTTAGGATGAAATTGTCACACGTTCGCTGGATAGCCATGGATACTGTCTTGGGCAACAATTACCGGGTTGGTTACATTTTAGGTGAATCAATTAGAAGTATTGACAGTTGCGTATTGTGTGGTATACTATTCGAGCGATGAATAGCCGTTTGGCTCACGCAGGTGACACTTTCTGGTCTATTGGGGCGATGATCGCTAGTCACTGTGCTGTTGGACGTCTGTTTGAGGAGCAAATCTGCATCGCCCAAGGTGTGCCAGACCGAGACGGAAGATCATTTCTGGAGGGATAAGGATGGATGGGATGAGGAGCAGGAGATCCAATATTGAGGTAATGGCTGATATTCTCAGGCTAGGTGAGGCGGGTAAGACTGAGATCATGTACAGTGCCAACATGAGTTACCGCCAACTGCAGCGATACCTCCGGTTTCTCACGGATCGGGGATTCATAGAAATAACTAAAGTGGGCAACCCCGTTACCACGTACAAGGTCAATAAAAAAGGCCTCAGGCTGCTGACAAACATTGAGAATCTCCTAGCAACGCTTGGCCTGGGAGATTGAAGGCCTGTTTTCGTGCCTTCCCATGCAATAACTTTAGATGAAGGAGTGTGTCCTAGATGAGTGAAAAGAGGATGCTCGTAGTACCTGCTGAGTTAGTTCGGAAGATCGACGAAAATCGTGGAGACATGAGCCAAGTAGAATTTCTTAACTACCTGATCGATAACCGTTTGAAGTCAGGCGTT
>JBGOXA010000070.1:0-7299 GCA_041478915.1 Dehalococcoidia bacterium | reverse complement strand
CTTTTACCAGAGAAGTGCAAGCGCGGAAGCTTTCCGATGTGGTGATCACCGGTGCCGCTTGTATCGGTCCCTGCGAGAGAGAACCTATAGTTACCATAATCCATCCCGAGGTGGGCAGGGCGATCTATGCTGAGCTAACGCCAGAGCGGGTAGCCGCTATAGTGGAGCGACACCTCATCGGCGGAAAGCCTGTCTTGGAGTGGACGCTGGATACGAAACTGCCACAGTTTCAACTGCAAAAGATCCGCATTATGCACAACCAGGACATGGATCCTAGGAGCCTCGACGAATATATTGCCCGGGACGGTTATCGGGCCTTGGCCAAAGCGCTTACCCAGATGGCGCCCGATGATGTTATCGCAGAGGTCAGCAAGGCAGGTCTGAGGGGGAGGGTGGGAGCTGGGTTCCCAACTGGCACCAAATGGACCTTTGTGCGCCGTGCCGCTGGCGATGAAAAATTTGTGGTCTGCAACGGAGACGAAGGCGACCCTGGTGCGTATATGAACCGAGCCGTACTGGAGGGTAATCCCCACTCGGTAATAGAAGGAATGGCCATCGGTGCCTACGCCATCGGCAATGTGCGCCGTGGCTACCTGTACGTCCGGGCTGAGTACCCACTAGCTATCGAGACCCTACAACATGCTATTGAAGAGGCCCGTCGCTACGGTCTCCTGGGCAAGAACATCCTTGGCACGGGATTTGAGTTCGATCTCACTGTTTTCCCTGGAGCAGGCGCCTTCGTCTGCGGTGAGGAGACAGCTCTACTGGCCTCTATCGAGGGCAAACGAGGGAACCCGCGCCAGCGACCTCCTTTCCCAGCTAACAAGGGACTCCTGGATAAGCCGACCACCCTAAACAATGTGGAGACCTGGTCGAATATTCCCCTCATCGTCCTCAACGGTGCAGACTGGTTCGCCAGTTTGGGCTCGGAGAGGAGCAAGGGGACTAAGACATTCTGTCTGGTCGGCAAGATAAACAACAGTGGACTTATCGAGGTACCCCTGGGTACACCTCTGGGCCAGATCGTATTCGACATTGGCAATGGTGTCCCCGAGGGCCGAGAGTTTAAGGCTGTCCAGATCGGCGGGCCTTCCGGAGGGTGTATACCTATTAACCATCTCAATACGCTTGTTGACTACGAGTCCGTCACCGCCCTCGGTGCCATTATGGGTTCCGGCGGCCTCATCGTTATGGACGAGAACAACTGCATGGTCGATACGGCCAAGTTCTTTCTCCAGTTCACCAGAGACGAGAGTTGTGGCAAGTGCACACCGTGCCGTGCCGGCATTCCTAAGATGCTGGAGATACTGACCAAGATAACCCAGGGCAAAGGCACTATGGAGGACCTGGCTGTGCTCACGGAGCTAGCGGAGATGGTGGGCTCGGCTTCACTCTGTGGTCTGGGGCAGACCGCCCCCAACCCCGTGCTCACCACCTTGAGACACTTCCGCAACGAGTATGAGGCCCATATCATTGACAAGCACTGTCCGGCAGCAGTCTGCCAGGCGCTGTTCCGAGCCCCGTGCCAGCATACCTGTCCTGTGGAGCTGGACTGCTCAGGCTACATAGCCCTTGCTAAGGAGGGGAGATTTGTAGACGCCTACAAGCTCATAAGGCAACGTCTGCCCTTCCCCATGTCGGTGGGAAGAGTCTGCGATCACCCCTGCGAGGTGAAGTGCCGTCGTGGGCAGGTGGATGCAGCGGTCTCCATCAGAGACCTGAAGCGCGTGGTCGCCGACTATGCCTACGAGCATGGCGTGGAATTCCTGCCCCCGGTTAAGCCGCGAAAGCCCGAGCGAGTGGCTATTGTGGGCGCTGGCCCAGCAGGGCTCACTGCTGCTTACGAGCTGGCCAGAGAGGGCTACGGTGTTACCGTCTTTGAGTCTCTCCCTGTAGCTGGTGGCATGATGGCGGTGGCCATCCCTGAGTATCGTTTACCCAAACGAGTTCTCAACGCCGAGATCGATAGTATCATCAAGCTCGGTATTGAGCTTAAGCTCAATACCAGGGTGGAAGATGTTAGCAGCTTGTTCAAAGACGGCTATAAAGCTGTCTTCATTGCCTGTGGTGCCCACAAAGGGGACAAAATGGGTATCCCTGGCGAGGATGCCGAAGGAATCTTCGACGCCATAGAGTTTCTCAAAGAGGCGAACCTGGATAAGAAGCCCAAGGTAGGCAGAAGAGTGGCTGTGGTAGGGGGCGGCAACTCGGCTATAGATGCCGCGCGGGTAGCCTTAAGACAGGGTGCTGAAGAGGTTCGCATCCTATACCGCAGGGAGCGCAAGGATATGCCCGCCATTGCCGAAGAGATCGCGTCCGCTGAAGAGGAAGGCATCCATATTGATTGTCTTACTGCTCCAACCAAGGTGTTAACCCTCAATGATAAGATAACTGCTCTGGAGTGTATCCGTATGGAACTTAGAGAGTTCGACTCCAGTGGCCGACGGACTCCTCACACCTTAGCTGGTTCGGAGTATACCATCCCCGTGGATACCCTCATCAAAGCCATCGGACAGCGGCCTGACACTACCGTGGTCAAGGACAGTGGAGTGAAAACAGCGAAGGGAGGCATTATTGCGGCTGATCCTCGCACCCTAGCCACCGATCACCCAGGCGTCTTCGCCGGCGGCGATGTCGTCAGTGGGCCGAAGACGGTGATTTGGGCAGTGGCTGCGGGACAGCGGGCAGCCCATTCTATCATCCGATACCTGCGAGGAGAGCCTCTTTCCCCCTTCATACATAGGGACGGCTACGAGCTCATAGAAGTCCCGGCCATCTCCCCAACGGAGGAGGAGGTCAAAGAGAGGAAGAGAGTTGAGCCGTCCCAGGTAGCCGCAAGCGAGCGCAAATCATCCTTCCGGGAGATCGTGTCAGCCTTTACCGGGGAGCAGTCCAGGGAAGAGGCATCCCGTTGCCTGAGGTGCGACCTTGAAGCTGGAGCACAGGAGTAGATCGATGAGTGAGAGAAAAGAGATAACTCTGAACATAAACGGCGAGAAGGTAAAAGGCAAAGAGGGAGACACCGTCCTTGATATCTGCCGCGCCAACAATATCTATGTGCCTACGCTGTGCTACTTGGAAGGCCTTTCTAATGTTGGCGCTTGCCGCCTGTGCGTGGTCGACATTGAGGGAGAGCGACGGCCCAACCCAGCATGTACCTACCCCGCTCGCGATGGCCTGGTGGTCAGGACAAATACTGAACAATTAGAGAAGTACCGAAAGCAGATCCTGGAACTGATATTCACAGAGCGCAACCATTTTTGCTTCTTTTGCGCCGCCAGCGGGGACTGTGAGTTGCAAAGCTTGGCTTACCGGTATCAGATGGACCACCCTCGTTATCCTTATACCTTCCCTTCACTGGCCACTGACACCTTGAATGACTTCCTGGTTATCGACCATAACCGTTGCATTCTTTGCGGCCGTTGCGTCCGGGTTTGCAACGAAGTTGTGGGCAACCATACTCTTGATTTTGGCAGGCGGGGCTGGCGCACTACGGTAATTGCCGATTTCAACCAGGCTCTGGGCGAGTCGTCCTGCATCTCCTGCGGCGCCTGTTTACAGGCTTGCCCCACCGGGGCCATATTCAGCAAAGTCAGCGCTTACCGGGGCAGGGTTGATGAGTGCCAGAGTATCCAGAGTGTCTGCTCGCTATGTGGCGTGGGCTGTGACATCCATGTCCTGGTGAAGGATAACAACATAGTCCGTATAGATGGGGCGAACCTCACCGGCCCGAAGGGGCCACTCTGTAACAGGGGACGCTTCCTACAGGTGTATAAGACTGCCAGTCGAATTACCACGCCCCTCATCGTAGATAAGACAGGAATAGCCCAAACCGCATCCTGGGAAGAGGCTCTTGGTTCGGTAGCGACGGCGATCAAGGACTACCGGCGTCGCTACAAGACGAGCAGTATAGCCGGTCTCATTTCCAGTATCTGCCCCAATGAGACAGTAGAAGCCTTTGCCAGATTCATGCATGATACTGTGGGCACCAGTTCGTTGGATATCGTAGATGGTAACGCTTACAGAACCCTGGCTCAGGGTATCAAGGCTTCAGGCAAGAGCAGTCTCAAGCTAGAGACAGAAAGCCCGCTGGAGGCCATCCTAGGAGCCTCCTGCGTGCTGGTGGTGGGAGCTGATCCCCTAGAGAGCCATCCAGTGGCCGCTTGCTATATGCTCAGGGCCAGAACCCGGAACCGAGCGCAGCTCGTAGTCATTGATTCCCAGGATAACTGCCTGGGTTCGCGGGCTGATCTCTGGTTGCAGCCCAACGTCGGTGGGATGGATGCGGTCATCAGGGCTCTGGTCGGTCTGGTTGTCAACAAGAACGAGCGCTCGGACCAGCCACACAAGGCCACCTCGATAACCAAAGCGGCACAGACGAGTGGGCTAAGCGCGGCCCTGATAGCCCAAGCGGCTGATATGATAAGTGGTGCCGGTCAAGTTGTGGTTGTTTTTGGAGATGGCATCCTTGACAAGAGAGACCCTGGCTTGGTGACCAGCGTATTAGAGTTAGCTAGCTTGGCAAATACGGACGGCCCAAAATGGATCTCTCTTAAGCCACGGGGCAACAGTCGTGGTGCTTGGGAGGCAGGAGTGGCTAGCGGGGATGGGATAGCCAATGCCAAGCCCAGACTGGTCTATCTTCTGCTGGCCGACGATGAGTACATAGCTGAAGACTGCATGGCCTTAGCTGAGCAGGCTGAATTCCTGGTGGTACAGGCGAGCTATGCCTCACCACTAACCCGGGCTGCCGACGTGGTTCTCCCTTCCCCCGTTTGGGCAGAACGGGCGGGCACATACATCTCGCTGGATGGTAAAGCGGGCCGATCGCAGCGAGTGCTGGAGCCGCCTCCGGGCCTCAAGGACGACCTGGAGATAATTGCTGAACTGGCTCAGAGATTAGAGAAGAGGAGGCGAATGCCGTGACGAAGGTAAAGATAGCGACTGCGTGGCTCGATGCCTGTGCCGGATGTCACATGTCCTTGCTGGACATCGATGAAGCCATAATCGATATAGCCAAGGCTGTGGAGTTTACCCGGTGTCCCATAACCGATATCAAGGAATTTCCCGAGGTAGATGTGGGGCTTCTCACAGGGGCCCTTGGCAATGTGGAGCATGAGGAAGAGGCCAAAGAGCTCCGCGAGAAGTGCAAGATTCTCATAGTGCTGGGCGACTGTGCCTGCTTCGGAGGCCCCCCTTCGATGCGCAACGCCTTCTCCAAAGAGGAGGTGCTGCGGCGAGTTTACATCGAGACCGAGAGCACCAAAGACGGGAAGATACCTTCCTCACCGGAACTGCCAGCCCTCTTGGAAAAGGCTCTCCCTGTGAACGCCGAGGTCAAGGTCGACTGCTTCGTTCCGGGGTGCCCGCCGCACGCTGAGGCCATTAAATATGCCCTCACCGAGCTTCTTCAGGGTCGAATTCCGGTGTTGCCCAGCGAAATGATGCGCTTTGACTAGTTGAGGAGGTATTGAAGTGGCTGCAGAAAGCAAGATCATAGAGATAAAGCCAATTACCCGCATAGAGGGCCATGGCAAGGTAACCTTGCATCTCGATGAGAAAGGCAATGTAAGCCAGGCCCACTTCAATGTAATTCAGCTTCGGGGCTTTGAGAAATTCTGTGAGGGCCGCGTCTTCTGGGAGATGCCGCTCATCACAGAGCGGGCCTGTGGTATCTGCCCCGTGAGCCACCATTTAGCCTCAGCCAAGGCATGCGACGCTATCCTGGGCGTGGAGATACCGCCTACTGCTAGGATGCTGCGGGAGCTGATGCATATGGCCCAGTTTGTGCAGTCACATGCCCTTCACTTCTTCCACCTGGCCAGCCCTGATCTTCTCTTTGGTATGGACTCCAACCCGGCCACCAGAAATGTCATCGGTCTCATCGAAGCGAATCCAGAACTGGCCACTAAGGCAGTGTGGCTCAGAAGCTTTGGGCAGTCGATCATAGAGACTCTGGGCACTAAGAAGATCCACCCCAACTTTGCTATCCCCGGAGGTGTGAATCACGCTCTCTCCGTGGAGGCGAGAGACAAGTTCTTGAAGCAGATCGATGATGCCATAGCCATCTATCAGGTAGGCATTCAGATAATTAAGAGCTTCCAGAGCAAAGAAAAGAAATTGATGGATGACTTCGCGAGTTTTCCCTCCGCCTACATGGGGCTGGTTGATCCCCAGGGCAATCTGGAACTTTATGATGGCAAGCTGAGGCTCTTGGATGCCAAGGGTCTCACTCTAGAGGACCAAGTGCCTGGCGAGAATTACCTCTCCATTATTGAGGAAAGGGTGGAAGACTGGTCGTACATGAAATTTCCTTACTACAAGAAGATGGGCTACCCAGGCGGCATTTACCGGGTAGGCCCCCTGGCTAGGCTCAATGTGGCCAATGGTATCTCCACGCCCCTAGCTAGCAGGGAGTTCAAGGAATTCAAGAGCCTGGGGAATGGAGGGATGGTGGAGGGTTCATTGTATTTCCACTATGCTCGCCTCATTGAAGGGCTCTATGCTGCCGAGAAGGTAAAGGAACTGCTTCAGAAAGAGGGCATCTGCTCTACAGAGATAAGGGCAGTCTCGTCGAGGTACAATGAGCAAGGTGTGGGGATTCTGGAAGCCCCGCGGGGGACCCTCTTCCATCACTTCTGGGTGGACCACAGCGGTACCATTCGCAAAGCCAATATGATCGTGGCCACTCAAAACAACAACCTAGCTATGAACCGGGCCATTTACCAGGTGGCCAGGGAATACGTTAAGGCTGACAAGCTCACCGAGGGCATGCTTAACCGGGTGGAGGTGGCCATCCGCTGCTACGACCCCTGCCTGTCTTGTGCTACTCATGCCCTGGGACAAATGCCACTCTCTATACAGCTAATCAGCGCCAGTGGCCAGGTGCTGGACGAAATTCCCAAGAGAAGGCTCTAAGCTCTGCCGTTGCGAGCCAGGGCACTATCTTCAGTGCCGAGAGGCCAGAAAACAACTGCGCCGCGGTACGTATAGCAGAGAGAAGTTGTGGCTGCTATCTTTGCCGCTGAGTCCAGCAAGCTGATGGCAGTGATTATAGACTATCTCACTACTGGCGAGAGCTGGGCAGCAGCGGGCACCTCACCATCTAGCCGTCCTCGTTGTATTCAACTTTCGGGATGGAATCAAAAGATGCCTTATTGCCCGATGGGTTTGCGTCATGCTCTGCACTGGTAGCTTTTGACAAGGATCTGAGGCGTGCGCTAGAATTACAGGCGTTGGTCAGAAGGTTTGGTGAAAAGGAGGTGAATGCGAGTAAGATACAAGCAGCCAGACCTCAGT
>JBGOXA010000205.1:0-3972 GCA_041478915.1 Dehalococcoidia bacterium | reverse complement strand
TCTCACAATGGGCTGGTGCCAGGGTTTGATTCGGGTGTCATAATAGCCATAACCAACTATCGCCGGAACGGCAATAATAGTCAGTACGATTATGGCCTCGATGATGTACAGCCACCTCTTCTCCCTCCCCCATCTGGAACGCCCGCGCGCAGGCGCTCCCTTACGAGCCAAACCTTCAGTCTTTGGTTTCTTGTCCAAGTCTTACCTCTGCAAAAGACAAGAACTCTGATGAGCTAGAGAATGGATTGGGTACACGCAGGTAGGGAGGCAGCTACCCTCGTAGACTGGTAACCCCCATTTTACGCATATGCGCTGGCGTGAAGGGTAGCAGTGCTAGATGACGCGCCCTCTTAATTGCCAGGGCCAGAGCTCGCTGATGTTTAGCGCAATTGCCAGTCCTGCGTCGCGGCTCAATCTTGCATCGATCCGAAACGTAACGACGTAGTAGAGCCGGGTCTTTGTAGTTTATGTCATCTATCTTATCAGCACAGAAAATGCATGCCCTCCGTTTGGGGAGATACTTCGGCCGAGCCGGTCTTCTAGTTGTCCTCGCTCCTCTCATGTCTGCCATTTTTGCCACCTTTCCCTAGAATGGGAGATCCTCTTCCACCACCGCCTCATCAACCTTATCAACCTTCGCTTCGCCTTCCGGAAGTGGAGCAGCAGCCTGCCTGTCAAGGGAGAGAACCCTATCTGCCACTATCTCCACACGGCTCCGCTTCTGTCCATCCTGTCCTTGCCAACTGCTCGTTCGCAGCCTGCCCTCTACGTAAGCCAGCTTACCTTTAGTCAAGAACTGGTTACAGCTCTCCGCCAACTTATTCCAGGTAACTACGGTAAACCACTCCGTCTCTTGTTTCCGTTCACCTTCGGGACTATTGAATATTCTGTTGGTAGCAATACGAAAGCTGGTCACCGGGCTTCCACTGGGAGTAAAGCGCATCTCTGGATCAGCTCCCACATTGCCAATAATCATCACCTTGTTCAAATTCGCCATCGGCTCTTCCCTCTTACTCCAATCTCACCAACAAGTACCGCAATATCTGCTCTGAACCCCGCAAGTGCCTCTCCAGCTCCAATGTCATTTCGGGCTGAAGTTTGAACGGGGTCAGCACATAATTCCCCTCTCTGTATTTCTTTATCGGATACGCCAGTTTTCTTCTGCCCCATCGATTAACTTCACCAACAACACCCCCTTTTTGGGTGATGAACTGCTTCACCTTCTCGATTTCGGCAGGCAGATCCTCCTCAGTAATCTCAGGACTGAAAATCACTGTCACTTCGTAATCGTGCAACTTCTCTACTCCCTCCACTACCAATGAAATGCAGGTTGTCGGACAAACTATAACACACAAATGGCTGAATCTACAAGCTCAGGGCAGCGGAAAGCGGCGGGTGATCCCCTCCACTTCCTGAGAGGCCTCAAGTTTTATCTTCTCATTCCCGAGATTGGTCAACACTCTATGGATTAGCGAGGCTATTTGTCTCATCTCCTGCGGACCGAGTCCCCTTGTAGTCACTGCAGGAGTCCCAAGCCTCAATCCGCTCGTGGTTTGCGGTGGAAGAGGATCAAAGGGGATGCCATTTCGGTTGGTAGAGATGCCAACACTATCAAGGGCTTCCTCCGCTACCTTCCCCGTTATCCCTGTCCCGCGAAGATCAATAAGGAGGAGATGGTTATCTGTGCCTCCGCTAACGATCCGGAAACCCAACTTCTGTAATTCATCAGCCAAAGTCTTGGCATTCTCCACGATTTTTTGCTGGTAAGTAACAAACTCGGGTTGCATTGCCTCATGGAAACACACTGCTTTCGCAGCAATGACGTGCATTAGAGGGCCACCCTGCGTGCCAGGGAAAACAGCGGAGTCCAGGATTTTGCCCAACCCCTGCTTGGCGAGAAGAAATCCGCCCCGGGGGCCACGCAGGGTCTTGTGTGTGGTCGCAGTGACTACCTGCGCCCAGGGTACCGGTGAAGGATGTACTCCAGCAGCCACCAGGCCAGCTATATGAGCCATATCGACCATAAGCTGCGCCCCCACCTCTTCAGCAATATGATGAAACCTCTCAAAGTCAATAATCCTGGGATAGGAACTGGCTCCCGCCACAATCAGCTTCGGTCTATGTTCTTTGGCCAGGCGCTCCACCTCGTCATAGTCAAGCCGCTCCGTTTCCCGGTTTACTTCATAATGAATGAATCTATATAACTTTCCAGAGAAACTGACCGGACTTCCGTGGGTGAGGTGTCCCCCATGAGCCAAGCTCATGCTCATTACCTTATCCCCAGGGTTGAGCAAGGCAAGGTAAACCGCCGCATTGGCCTGACTTCCACTGTGAGGCTGAACATTGGCATGCTCAGCATGAAAGAGCTCCTTCGCCCTGAGAACTGCTGTTCTCTCTACTTCATCTACTTCCTGGCAACCACTGTAGTAGCGGCGCCCCGGGTATCCTTCGGCGTACTTGTTGGTAAGGACAGAGCCCTGTGCCTCCAGTACCACCCGAGTGGTGTAGTTCTCAGCGGCGATGAACACCAGCTTGCGTTGCTGCCGTTCCTCTTCCCTCTTAATTAGTGAGGCAATCTCTGGATCTTTCTTCGGCAACTCTTTCATATTCATACTTCCCTGGCTAAGGCCAAACCCCAAACAGAGCTGGCGCCAACTCCCTTCAAGGCGATGGCACAGGAATTCAACGTGGCCCCTGTGGTACACACGTCGTCAATAAGAAGGACCCGTCTCCCTTTCAAGCTCTCATTTCGGCAGCTAAAGGCCCCCAGTACATTACCTCGACGCTCTTCGGCATCGGGAGTCCTAGCTTGAGCCCGCGTGTCCCGAAGCCTGACTAGCGAATCCTCTACGACTGGAAGACCAAGCAGTTTCCCGAGTTCCCGAGACAAGAGCCCGGATTGATTATACCCTCGCTCACGCAACCGACGGGAATGAAGAGGGACCGGTACAAGAACATCCCCAGGCAGGGGCTTGGTTTCCAAATACTGAGCCAGCAACTGCGAGAGTGGAAGAGCCAGCGCCCTAAAGTTCCTGTACTTGAACTGATGAATGGCCCGACGCACCATGCCCTGAAAAACGAAGGGTGAACGGATGCCATCGATCTCCAGTCTCAACCTCCGACAAGAGGGACAATAATCTTCCTGAAGTAATGGCTTGCTGCACATGGGACAGAGCGGAGGCGTAAGGCGAGCGATAGCCCCGCAACAGGGCGAGCAAATGAAAGCACCATCCTTCCCACAGCCAACACAACGAGGTGGAAAGACTAAATCGATAAACTTGCCCTTAAACTCGCCTACCCGGGCCCACCAGCTCACATTCTGACCGATCAATATAGTCTAACGTGCTCGGGAAGTATGCATTGCCCCACTGATAACCGGCTCGTTTATATAAACGTCACCATTCCTTATCTTCAAGTTGAACCCACAATCGGGATTTGTACATACCCATGCCTTGTAATGGATCGGCGCACCCTGGCTACCGAAATCAGATAGAGGCACCAGATCGCCACTACTGCACTTCTGACATTTGGGCAGCACTAAATGCTCCACAAAACCACCTCCCAAACGAAAATCAAGATTAGTATATCCCATTACGTGTCAGTTTACAATTTGGGGATGTTCAGACTACTCTTAATCTATACGTGCCGCGAGCTTTGCCAAGTCCCAACTATGTTCATACAGATGCATCCCACTGCTAATGCAAATCAACTCACCGTCAGGAACTCCGATCTCGGTCGCCATATACTCCTTCATAAGTTGCAGCGCGGCAAGATTGGACGGGAAGCCTCCCCATAGGTCCCAGGATCTGAAGTAAACGACAAAGTGGAGACGACCATAACGGATTCTGGTGTGTATACCTCTCAGGCATTGTGGATCCCCCAGATAGATAGATTCCCGGCTGCCCACCGCCATGTACGCCTGATTAGTATTGTGGCCGCCCTCCTTATACATCCGGATTACTTCAGGAATCT
>JBGOXA010000071.1:0-7268 GCA_041478915.1 Dehalococcoidia bacterium | reverse complement strand
CTATTCTACCTCACTATTCCTGGCGTCACTGAGGCAGACGTTGTTGCCAAGGCGGAGATCGTCTCCCTTAGCTTTCCTGGCTGGGCAGTGGGAGGGCCGGTGAAAATATCTGTGCTGCTGCGCAATACGGGCAATGTCCACCTGGACATTGCTACCAAGGCCTACCTTTATGGCTTGTGGGGCAGGAAGGTTGGGGAACTAGACCTGGGGCAGACTGTTATTCTGCCTGGTAGTGAGCGAATAGTGGAGGGGAACTGGGAGAAGACGCCTTTTCTTGACAGGGTAAAAGCCAACATCATGATCGGCTACTTCGATGAGCACGGAGAGTTGGTAAATCAAAGCAAGACCAAGACGCTGTGGGTCACTCCTTCAGGTGAGATGGTGGCAGCAATAGTCGTTCCCCTTGCTTTACTCCCTTTCTTGATATGGCTGCTGATCAGAAGATACCGCTTAAGGATAGAGCGCAAGTAAGCAATCTGTCGTATACGGGTTACGTGTCCCACCTCATGGTGCTGTCGCGGGTATCAGACGATCAACGGACTCTCTGGCCACGGCCTTCGGGAAGTCGTCGCCGGAAATTGTCTTTGGTAGGCCGAGGTGGTAAATTGGTCTAGCAGCGCTTTGTTTGCAGGCTTGCTAGGCATGTTGGTAGCCTCTGGATTTGGGGGTAAGGAGTGGCCAAGTACGAAGTGATAACTATTGGGGGTGGCCCGGCCGGCCTCACTGCTGGCCTGTATGCCTCGCGGAGTGGCCTCAAAAGCCTCCTGGTAGAGCGTGGCCTATTCGGAGGTCAAACGGTCAACGCCACGCTGGTGGAGAATTACCCTGGCTTTCCTGAAGGTATCTCTGGCTTCGATCTGGGCTCATTTATGCATCAACAAGCCGTGCGGCAGGGGCTGGAGATCGCAGCCGCTGAAGTTACCCAACTTTTACCAGGGCAACCTCATCGCGTTTTTACCAGCGAGCATAGCTTCGAGGCTGAGGCAATCATAATCGCCACCGGCTCGGAGTACCGCAAGCTCAGTATTCCGGGTGAGGAGAAGCTGCTGGGTCGCGGGGTATCGTACTGTGCTACCTGTGACGGCGCTCTCTTCCGAGACCAGGAGGTGGCCGTCATCGGTGGTGGCGATACAGCCATCACTGACGCCCTGGAACTGGCCCAGCACTGTCCGAAGGTGTACCTGATACACAGGCGGGATGAACTTCGAGCGGGAGAAGTACTTCAGCAGCGGGCTTTTGCCCAACCCAAGCTGGGGTTTATATGGGATACCGTGGTGGATGAGATACTGGGTGAGGAAAGGGTGAAGGGGCTCAGGCTGCGCAACGTGAAGACTAACCAGCCTTCTTCTTTAGCAGTGAATGGCGTTTTTGTCGCCGTGGGGCTCAAGCCCAATAGTCAGCTTTTTGCTAATCTGGTAGAGCTTAGTGAGACAGGGCACGTTGTCACCGATGTACTGATGACAACTTCCGTCGGTGGCATCTTTGCTGCCGGGGATGTCCGACAAAACTCACCCCGTCAGATTGCTACTGCCGTAGGTGATGGCGCCACTGCGGCCATGTCAGCCTTCAGATACCTTCGCGGGTAGGGCTGGGCCTGCTACTATAACCGCTCGATCCGAGCCTGGCCACCGTATTCGGTCCTGATTTCGGCTGCCGAAAGGCTTGTTAAGCCAAGCCGCTCTGCTCAGCCAGAGCAGTGTCAGCGCCTTCGCGGCAGAATAGCCACTTTGCGAACTTCCCCTTCCCCAATGCTCTGGGTGGTCACATCGGGATTGACCGACAGGGCAAGGTGGATAACACGCCGTTCATCCGCTGGCATAGGCTCCAGGGTGGTGGACCGGCCGGTAGCCTTAACATTCTGGGCTAGGCGCAGTGCCAGATCTCTCAGTACTTGATAGCGGCGCTGCTTATATCCTTCCACATCGATGGCCACTGGCACTCTCGTCTTCTGGTGACGGGCTACTATAAGTCGAACGATGTATTGCAGAGCGGTCAGGGTCTCACCACGTCGTCCGATAAGGATTCCTAAGTCTTGCCCCTTGATCTCCAGGGCGATGGATTTTATCTCAGGGCTTGTTGCCTGTAGAGGAGAAGTCGGCTCCACTTTCGCCTCTAGCTTCATCAGCCGAAGGAGTTCTTCGACTGTCTTCTTGGCCAGCGCAGCCACTTCATCCTCCTCTTGGCCGGATTGCAAGGGGATTACCCTAACAGTGGCCTCTTCGGCTCCCAAACCTAGGAATCCTGGTTTGCCTTTCTTTAGGACAGTAACTTCTACTTCATCTATGCTAAGTCCTAGTTGCTCCAGGGCGAGATCAATGGCTTCTTCTACGGTCTTTCCGCTTACTTCCAGACTTTCCATGTCTTGCTCCCTCCTTCGGGTTAGAGACTTGTTCCGCGACGGGGGCCTCTGCCTGAACGGGGGCCTCTGCCTTCTGTTTCTCAGGCTTGGCTTCTTTCTTAGATGGGGCCTGTGCTGCGGGTTGGCGCCGCAGGTTGCCCCATCCGTATACATAGTATTGAACTGCGATACTAGCGATTGAAGTGGTAAGGAAATAGAGCCCCACTCCAGAAGGAAGAGTGAGGGCGATGAAACCAAACATTAAGGGCATCATTATCTGCATCATGCTTTGCATAGACTGTTGCTGTGGGTCTGGTGCCGGTTGCGATATCATCTTTTGAGACACCCACATTGACCCGCCGACCAAAATCGGCATCAAAAAGTAAGGGTCAGTCCCAGCCAAGTTGAGCCAGAGGAAGTTTCCAGAGACGGGCAGCGCCTCCCGGACCATGGACCATGAATAGAGGCTGTCCGAAAGGCCGAGGAAGTCCTGGGGGGTGACTGCCATGGCTTGAATGATCCCGCGGTAGAGGGCAATGAAGATCGGTATCTGGATGAGGGTGGAAACTAACATGGGCGAGGAAAGACAACCCAAAGGGCTTATCCCTGCTTCCTTATAGAGCTTCATTTGCTCCTGCTGTAGTTTTCGCGGGTCCTTGGCATACTTCTTCTTCAGTTGCTGTATCTTTGGCTGCAATGTCTTCATTGCGTCTGACATTTTCTTGGAGGAACGGAGCTGCTTGAGAATCAGGGGAGTCATGACCCCGCGCACAATAATGGTCAGGGCTATGATAGCCAGACCAAAGTTGCTGAAGAGGATATTAGACAGCAGTACCAGGAAGTTGAGTATGGGTCGATAGATAATCAGATCCCAGTATTCCACTTTGTACCTTAAGCGTTAATAGAGATAGTAAGGTTTCGTAATTCCAAAGGCTATCCCTTACTTGTCCGTTCGGCGGTTCCATAGCTGGGTAACTTTGAGCTCGTCAACTTTGTCAGTTGCTTCTATTTTCAACGCATAGAGAGTATGTGTGCCGTCCTGAGCGTGGAAGAAGAGTATTCCCTTTTCCTGGTCGGCATACATAGGCGCTAGAATCGGCGCACCAGCTTCCGAATATAGCACACGGCCACTATCCCCTTCGATCTGAGGATCAATGGCCCATATGTTGCCATCCTCCGAGCCGACAAGGATGCGGTTGACGCCCATTAACACGGGCGGAGTCTGAACCACCCCTTTCGTCTCGCAGGCTATAAAGTAATCAGTGGGATCATTCTCATTGATAGCGTATACGTTCTTATCCAGAGAGCCAACCCAGACCTTGCCGTTGTAAACCAGCGCCTGCGTCCAGAACCAGTTTTTGGCCTTATCAAAGACCCATTTTGCATCCTTTGAAAAGGCTGGAGTACCACTACTGGCCGCCTCGCGCTGCTCCTCTGTAGCCACGTCAATAGCATAGAACTTCCGATCGCAAGCACCAATATAGATGGTATCGTTTGCAATCGCGGGAGTCGACAGGAAGGCACCTTCCGCCTTGAAATGCCATATCTCCTTGCCAGTCTCGATATCTATGGCATACAGCTTGTCGTCGCATGAGCCGATGTAGACCACGCCATCATAGACAGTGGGAGTAGCCCAAATCTTGTCCCCCGTTTTGAAGGGCCAGTTCGGTTTCGGACTCAGATCCAGATCAAGCGCGTAAAGTTTGCCATCCGAGTTGCCCACGAAGAGAGTATCATCGGCTATAATCGGGCTGCCAATGATGCTGCTGCCTGTGTCAAATTCATTCATACTTCCCGATGCGTCGGTTGTGAAGGAGTAAACATGCCCGTCATAACCCCCGATGTAAACCTTGCCGCCTGCTATGGCCGGTGTACCGTAGGTGCTCATCGGCTTTGATATGCCGCCTCCACAGGCAAAAAGCCCCCCTCCTTTCGAGCCTCCGATTTCTTTTGCTTCCGGCCAGAGCGGTGTTGGTGGATTCTGATAGATATTCTCTAAGGCAATAACCTTGCCTCCTAACGTGCCGACAAAGAGAGTATCTTCTTCCGCTACCGGGCCAGAGGCCACTGTGGGGCCGGACCACCCCCTCGTTGGAGCTTGGGTGCATGCTACGCCAACCAGGAGGCTGAGCAGGGCCAAAATGGCGAATAATATCTTGCGCGATTGTGTTCTTTTTATGCTGGAAAACATCAATTCAACTTTTTCCCGGGTAAGCAAGGCAAGGCATCAAGGTACAGGGTCAAAACCTCCAGCGCTGAAAGGGTGACAGCGCAGGATTCTCCTCGCCCCAAGCCAGCAACCATTCACCACCCCGTACTTCTCAATGGCTTCATAGGTATACTGGGAACAAGAAGGAGCGAAGCGGCACGCGGGAGGAGTATGCTTTGACCAGGTCGATTGATATAAGCGAATCAGACGTAAAGCCAGTCTTTTCATCTTTCATGTCAGCTCTCTCAGCCTTGACCTTCGGTTCAACCTCTCCACTGCTTCCTTAAGCTGGGTACGGTCGGCCTCGGAGGCACTGCTGCGGGCAATGAAGACCACATCCCAGCCAGGCTTCCAGGGCATCAGTTGCACATATTCACGAAGAAGCCTCTTTATTCGATTGCGCACCACAGCTTTGCCTACACGCTTGCTTATCGAAAAGCCAAACCTACTGAGCTCCAGTCCATTGGGGAAGGCTTTCATGATCAGCAATTCGCTTGCCCAGGATCTACCTTGACTATGGACTGTGGCGAACTGCTTTTTGTGAGTAAGGCGTTGCTCCCTTTGCATTGCTAATGTGAACGGCAGGATAAGGCGCATCTACACTGTCAATCTGTAGCGGCCTTTGAGCCGCCTTGCCTTCAACACCTTTCGTCCACCTCGGGTACTCATTCGGGTTCGAAAACCATGCACCCTTTTCCGATGGAGCTTCTTCGGCTGGTAGGTTCGCTTTGGCACTCTACTCTCTCTTAAGTAATGGAGTTATCATACTGTGTTTCCCTTTTCAAGTCAAGGTATGTGTTGTTGTGGGTGGCAATCTCATGGTGGGATGAGGGATAGATTGGAGCAGATGCTCGAACCATTGTGTAGCGTCGTGACAGAGGATAAGAGCGAGTGGTCTTCAGACCTCTCCGAACCAGGCTTGCCATGCACCCATTGTCTCATGACAAGGCAAAATATTCAGCGTATTTGGGGCACTTGAAACCAGGTTTCCCTGGTTTCCGTCTCAACAGGCTGCTCCAAGGGCGGCGACCAGTTTCTCTTTCAAGGCATATTTCGCAGAAACCAGAGAGGAATTGGTCTAGCCCCCAGCCTGCCAGATTCAATCAGGATCGATCCTGCTTCATTCTGGCAACTCAGGAGCCCAGGAAACACCGTTGATGTGCCCGCCGCCGTCGGCATGGATGGTATTGCCAGTCACATAGCAGGAATCTTCGGAGGCCAGGAAGAGTGCTACGCCGCCAATATCGCGTTCCGGGTCGCCCATCCTTCCCATTGGGTTCTGTTTGAGGAGGGCAGCGGCGTTCTCTGGGCTGGCACTGCGAAACACCTCGTATGCGGGGGTCACCGCTGCTGGGCAGATGATATTTGCCAGGATGTTATGCCGAGCCCATTCGCGAGCTGCGGTTCGTGTCAGCGCTCGTAAGGCCTCCTTTGTGGCATTATATTCGGCAGTGTACATATGGGCATTCACTCCATTGAGTGAGCAGATACTTATTATCCGGCCACCGCCGTTCCTACGCATGTGAGGAAACACTGCTTGCATGGCCCAAAAGGCAGCGAGGAAACCAACCCGCAGAGCCTGCTCCATGCCCTCATCGGTCTTATGTTCCAGACGTGAGTAGCCGCCCCCGCCCCAGGCGTTGTTGACCAGGATATCCACACGCCCAAAGGTGGTGAGAGTGGTGTCCACCATTGCCAGGACACTCTCCTTGCTTGATACATCAGTCCTAACAAATTCTGCCTTCACGCCGAAGCTAGATTCAATCTCCTTGGCTGTTCGTTGACCCTGCTCGGCGTTGATTTCGGCAATGACCACCGCAGCACCCTCAGAGGCAAAGCGGCGGGCGATGCCCCTCCCAATACCCTGGCCCGCACCCGTGATGATGGCAACTTTGTCACGCAAACGATCCATTTTTGCACCTCCTTCTCTTGATTGTTTGGCAGCCCGAGAGGCATGCCCCCTGATGATGCCAAAATGATACACGGCTGCCTCAGTTCTAATTAAGTTACATCATTTGTTCATCTCCTTGCGTCTGGCGTCTGCTTCCCCTAGTTTCCTCTTTCACTCAGCCAGTAATGCCTGCGGATTATCCCTATGGTAGTCAGTTAGGCGGAGATACTTCAGAGCAGAATGCAGCCGCTCATCGCGGTAACCCCATCCTTCACAAGGGTAAATAGGGACCTGCCCGGTCAAGCCCATCATATTCTTGCCTGCGGCCCCAGCTTGCTGCCTGACTCAACGAGCGACAGGTAGCAGCTCGGCTCTCTTCACTCAGTAACAAGAGGAACCCAATCGCTAATCCGTACCAGGTCTTTTGCCTCAGCGCTCCATTTGTAAATCATTTCGTCGTCCTGCCAGTACCGCTTGGTCTGGCTGAACCCCCACTGCGTGTAGCCTTTCCAAACAGGGCTTGACAATTTATATTTCAGCGCCGCGTTGTAGTAAGCTTGGCCATCAAAGTTCTCGGCGCCCACCTCTTCTACTGCCGCCTTGACAACCTCCAGGATAGCATACAAGGTCTGGCCAGTGCCCAGATAACTGCAACCGCCACGATAGATTATCTCGTCAGCCTCGCCAGCCGAGTGGTACCGATGAAGAATTTCCTCAGCCAGCTTGATGAATGGGTACGAGTCACCCTCACCCCACCATGGATTCACCTGGGTAGTGATCATACCGTCAAGGAGTGATTCCCAGCCAATCATATCCACCAGAAAACCCCT
>JBGOXA010000067.1:0-7447 GCA_041478915.1 Dehalococcoidia bacterium | reverse complement strand
GTGGCGAGGCAGGAGAAGGGGCATTGTTCGAGACCAGCGATGAAAACGTCGCCTAAGGGCAAGACTCCAGTACCCAGCCTGTAAGCTCCCTCAAGAGTCTGATTCGTCATTTTCTTCTGGGCAAGCTGTTTTTTCGGAAGCTAAAGCGATCGTCCCATCCCTGGCTGTGGTAGAATTGCAGCCGAGGGATGTCTGACGAATGACCCACGCTGCTGAAAAGTCAGGGTTGCTCGCCTTAAAGTTGGGTGGCATGGGGCCTCTGGGGGAGACCCTGGCACAGCACAATGACAGGCGGGTATCCGCCTTCGGGGGTATATCCGGAGAGGACGTGCTGGCTGAGGTGGTGCGGCAGCGCCGCAACCGGATTCTGGCGCGAGTAGTCGAGGTAATAAATCCCTCCCCGGAACGGGTGGAGCCGCCCTGTCCCTATTTCGGGGCCTGCACGGGCTGCCAGTGGCAGCACATCCGCTACGAGCACCAACTGCGGCTGAAGCGGAAGATGATCCAGGAGGTGATGCAAGAGGCGGGCATACCGGCCTCCCTGGTGGCCCCGGTGGTGTCAGCGCCCCAGGTCTTCGGGTATCGCAACCACGTGCGCTTCACCGTGGGGCCAGGGGGTGCCCTGGGCTTCGTCAACTGGCAGAGCCGGCGCTTTGTCCCCGTGGACCAGTGTCTGCTGATGCATCCGTGGATCAATCAGACGCTCTCCCAGCTTCAGGGACGCTGCAAAGAGACCACCCAACTCTCCATCCGCTACGGAGTAAACACGGGCCAGTGGCTGATCCAGCCTACCCTCAGGTCACCGGAGGCGTCACTGGAGTCCGGCCAGAAACACTACGAGGAAGCATTAGCTGGCAGGCGCTTTCGCATCTCTGCCGCCTCCTTTTTTCAGGTGAACACCGCGCAGGCGGAGCGAGTGGCACAACTGGTGCGTGAGCGGCTTGCCCTGACCGGCCAGGAACTGGTGGTGGATGCCTACGCCGGAGTGGGCACCTTCGCCGTGCTCCTCGCCCCCTTCGCCCGCAAGGTCATTGCCATTGAGGAAGCGCCCTCCGCTATCCAGGACGCCCAGATCAACATCCAGGGGCTTAACAATGTGGAACTGGCCGAGGCGAAGACGGAGCACCTGCTGGGGGCTTTGCCAGAGAGGCCCGACGCCCTGGTGCTGGACCCGCCGCGTGTCGGCTGTCATCTTCAGGCTCTCAGTGCTGTGCTTCTCCGGCCACCCCAACGTGTGGTGTATGTCTCCTGCAACCCGCAGGCCCTGGCCCACGATCTGCGGATACTGCTCCGTGGCCCCTTCATTCTGGAGGAGGTGCTGCCGATCGACTTGTTCCCCCAGACCTACCATATCGAGTGCCTGGCTACGCTAGGCTACAGTCCCGAAAGGGGACAGACCTTTCAGTCACGCCAGCAGCTTATTCTAGCCTCTGAGTCTCCCAGGAGGCAGGAGATCATGGCTGAAATGGGGCTTTCCTTCCGGGTGGTACCATCGCAGATTGCCGAAACAGCAGTTTCATCTGCCGACCCTGTGGCTATAGCCAGGGAACGCGCCCTACAAAAAGCCCGCGCGGTAGCGTCCACGGTGCGCGAGGGCACAGTCATCGGCGCTGACACTATTGTGGCTGATGGGGATGTTATCCTGGGAAAACCTGCCTCTGAAGAAGAAGCCTGTGCTTTCCTGCGCCGGTTGCGGGGTAAGGAACACCGGGCGATCACTGGCCTGGCCCTCATAGACGCGGCCAGCGGCGGAGAGGTCACCGGCCACTGCGTCAGCCGGGTGCTTATGAGGGAGTACAGCGATGCCGAGATGGCCGCCTACGTAGCTAGCGGTGACGCTTGGGACAAGGCAGGAGGGTATGCCATCCAGGATGAGCACTTCCGTCCCGTGGCCCAGGTGATGGGCTGCTATCTGAACGTGGTCGGTCTTCCTGCCTGCACTTTGATGCGCCTCCTGCGCCGCATGGGCGTATACCCCACCCTCGACCCGCGCTGGGTGCCGCCCGGTGATTGCCCGGATTGCCATCGCCTGGCCAGGCAAGCCAGGGGGAGGTGATTCGGTCATCATCATACCTACCGCCGGCTGGACGTTGTGCTTCTCGATCCTTCTGGCTTCGGACTACCCCGACGGGGAAAAGTTGGCAGTAACGTTCTTGTCCCCGTCCATACGTATGGCAACCGTCACGTTGGTTCCTGAGGCGTCCCCGCTCCAGTGGTCAAATTTCCAGCCAGAGCCAGACATAGCAGCGATAGTCACCCAGTCGCCCTCATTGTAGGTATAAGTGCCTAGGGTAGGGGCAGTCGTTCCCTCACCGCTGACAGCTATGATGAGGGAATACTCCTTAGTAGAAGGCTGCTCCTTATTACCACATCCACCCACGATGGGAGGCAGAAGAAGCAAGATAGCTACTAGTAGAAAGAGCCATTTTCTCATCTTGCTCTGACCTCCTCATCCCATTTGCCCATTGAGGCAATTCTGTCATATGAGTCTTCCGGGCGCAGCAGGACGTCCGCAAGGAGGTTCCAGACCAACATACCGAAAGTCATGTTGCGCGTGCCCGAAGTTTATCCGAGGCCGATGCGGTCATCCAGGCATAGTTGGGGGCGGTATGCCGTATACTCACTGCAGCAACCTTCCCTTAACCGCCTCACTGGTCAGCTCGCGAAGCGCATCCGAGGCCACCCACCTGGCGCTTTTCGAGTCCATCTCTTGAATCTCCTGGGCTGTTTTGATAGCCTGCTCATTCAGGTGGAGGTTGCGTTTCCCAATCTGTCGCAACGCCCAGTTGGCCGCCTTCCTGACGAAATTCCTGTCATCGGAGGCCTCTCTCTTTATCACCGGCAGGAATTCCTCAAATTGCTCGTCCTTGGCCTTCTTGTCACCAACAGCCAGGCAAGCCATCAGCACAAACGCGGCTCTCTTGACGAACTCCTCTTCTCTGAAACTCCATTCCGCGGCCTTCTGGTAGGCGAAGGAGGTCTTCTGGAACAGGTTCATGCAGCACTGGTCGCAAACGTCCCAGGAGTCAAAATCCTCGACCCAAGCTTCTATCTGCTCTTCGGTTACCGCCTTTGGATCATCAACCATACTTGCCAGTATGCGAGCCTCGTGGATACCTGACGCCCAGAGCTGTTGGGCCAGCGCATGGTCTCTGCCTGCCTCTTTGGCGATCTTCCTGAGGTTAGGGATGGAGACTCCATAGGTGTTCTGCGGGTTAATTCCAAACCGCGCCATCCCCTCAACCGCCTTAGGATCGGATAACGACTTCAATTTCTCCAGAATGTCTTTGTACTGTATTTTCTCATCCCCTCAGCACCAGAAGTGAACCCTTAGCGCTATCTGGTTTCAGGACGCTTCCTTTTCCATTTCATTTTGTAAGAGGCTCGCGGGTAGCTGCCGGTTTACAAAGGATAATCCATACTCCTGGCACCTGCAAGGTTGACATCCGAGGGCAAGGAGAATACGATCCCAGGGGCAAGGGAAAACGGCTAACGGGATGGACAGAGGAAAGGCGATCAGCAACTTCCTGTCGCTGGTTGACCAGTTCGGCCAGCTACTGCTGGTCACTGACGAGGAAGTGGAGAAGCTCTTTGGGGAGGAGGTGGTGGCGGCTCTGGCGGAGCTAGACCGCTCCAACCGAGAGGGCAGAATTTGCTCTAGCTGTGGGGGCGATTGTTGCCGCGACATGGGCTGTGAGCTTTACGCCCCGCTGTTCAAACGGTGCCCCATTTACGATCTGAGGCCGATAATCTGCCGGTTACATTTCTGCCATCGCTTCGACGCTGTGAGCAAGTCCCTAGTGATAGAGCTGAGAGACATCTTCTTCGGCTGCTTCAGGGCTGTGGACTTCTGGGACAGTGCCAACTTGAGGTCGCTGGACGTTCCGCCTCTGGCCGGGGCCTCTCCTGAGCTTATGGCCGCTCTATCGCCGACTGTGGTGGCAGTGCGGCAAGGCAGTCTCGACCCTGAGCACGCCGCGGAACTCATCTGCCGCCAGGCTGAAGACTACCGCAGCAAATACTTGAGCAACAAAAAGCCTGCCAGTAACGCCGTCTCTACTTCAGGGTGATGAAGAGTAACGGGACGGGTCTACGGCTATAGCTTTACCCCGATACTAGCGCCGTCTAAGATAGCCCCTCTTATCAAGCGCAGCCCGGCACAATCGCCGGCCCGATAGACTTGCGGTACCTTGCCCTCCAGTGCCTGGAAAAATCGCGTGTCTGGTTGCATGCCCTCAGCCACGATCACGGTGTCCGCTTTGATTGTCTGCCTCTCTCCGTTCTTGGTAATGATCACGCCTTCGTCGGTTATCTCCTCGTATTTCGCTTCGGTGATCATTTCCACGCCGCTCTGGCGGAGGTCAGCAAGCACCCTCCACCTCCTCGTTATACCCATGTCTGCAGCCACACCTGGCCCACTTTCGAGAATGGTCACCTTTCTGCCTCTCTCCACCAGAAACCAGGCCAGTTCACAGCCAGCCAAGTCGCCACCGATGATGGCCACCCTCTTCCCCAGAGGCATCCACACCTTTGTCAGCCGCCTGACGCCCGATGGACTTAGAAAACGTTGTAGGAACGGCGCAGCCAGATACAGGATTGCTCTCTGCCGACCAGTCAGCTTCTTAGCCCCATCTCCTTTGAAATGACCAGCCAGCATCTGCTTTAGCTCAGCAACGGTAAGGACATTGCGCCGGTCGTCCCCCTTGATGCTGGGTGCTAACTGGTGGGGGCCCAGAGCCACTATGACCACGTCAGGCTTGATGCCCTCGATGAGTTCCGGCGTGACCTCCTGCCCGAGCTTGACCTCTATGGGCAGCTTGTTGACTTGCGTCACCAGATAGCGGAGGAAGTCCTCGTTATCCGGGTGGACTGTGGAGGCAAAGAACAACGATCCACCCAGCCGACGCTCCTTCTCATAGAGTGTTACCTGATGGCCTCTTAATGCCGCTACCCTGGCTGCCTCCATGCCTGCTGGCCCACCTCCGACGACCATTACCTTCTTGGCGCGCTCCGCCGGCTGAATTCTGAAGTCAGCCTCGCTGCCGGTGGCGGCATTGACGGTGCAGTACATGCTTTCAGCCCAGAAAATCTGGCTGACGCAGTTGTAGCAATAGATGCATGGCCGGATATCGTCCAGTTTTCCCGAGGCAAGTTTGCTGGGGAGGTCCGGGTCGGCTAAAAGTAGTCGGGCCATAGCGATGAAGTCTGCCTTGCCCTGGCGCAGGACTTGCTCGCCAAGTTGGGGGCTGATCCTTCCCACAGCTATCACCGGTATCTTGACCAGTTTCTTTATTCCCTCTGCTAGGGAGATCAGGTTACCAGGCAGGTAGACCAGGGGGGCATGGTAAAATCCCCCTATCGCCCCGCCATAGCCGCTAACGTGTAGGGCGTCAAGTCCGGCCTCCTCCAGCATAACGGCCAGTTCCTGGCCATCCTTGGGTGTGATGCCATCCTCTATCTCGAATTCCCTGCCGTCCATGCGGCACCATACCGGGTAATCTTTTCCTACCTTTTCCCTGATGGCCGCTATGATTTCCAGCAGAAACCTGGCCCTGTTTTTCAGCTCTCCGCCATAGGCGTCCTGGCGTTTGTTCTTGGAACGGGACAAGAACTCGCTGATGAGGTAGCCGTGACCGGCGTGTATTTCTACCCCATCAAATCCAGCTTTCTTCACCCGCTCTGCCGCCTCAGCAAAGCGCCCCACCAACCGTTTGATCTCCTCCAGGGTTATCTCCCTGGTCGTCATGTCGAGGGGCACGTTGGCAAAACGCGTCATGAGCGAGGTCATCTCTTCTATGGTCATGTCCTGAAGCACTTCTGCCACGGCTGGCTGAGTTGGGGTCGGTGTTAACGGCGGGACACCTTGGGCTGAGTCTTCCGCAGCTACTCCGCCTGCGTGTTGCAATTGTATGGCAATCTTAGCGCCGTGCCGGTGGACTGCTTCCGCCAGCTCACTTAGTCCAGGGATGAATTTGTCGTCGGAGACGGCTACCTGAGCAGGCATGCACTTTGCCCTGGGATGATCCACGGCGCCGACCCCTACGATTACCAGGCCGACCCCACCCCTGGCCCGCTCCTGGTAATAGTTCTTGGCACGCTCGGTGATGTAACCGTCCTCTGCGGCGAAGTTTGTGCCCATTGGGGCCATGATGATCCGGTTCTTTAGCTCCATATGCCCGATGCGGCCCGGCTCGAATAGCTTCTTGAATCTTGGATCGACGTTCATGAATTGCCCCCCTTCTTAGAGCTTAGAGCTTTTCGTACTGCCGCCGTGTACCATTCGAGGTCTGACAGGTTCTAACAAGCAGATTGATGCTATCGTATGCCAGTCAAACGTCGTCCGTCAAGCTTCAGAGCCTTCTAACCTTGTCCAGCAATAGGTTCAGCTCGTTGTAGAAGATGAGCGCCTTTTCGTCAGGTTGGGATCGCAAGCCGTATGCCTCGGACGGGTGGTATATTTCTTCTCCGTCGCCGGATTTGATAGGGAGAAGCGTGTCACTCTTTCCATCCCACTTCTTGTTCACAGGCAGGCCTAGTCTCTCCAGGGGTGGGTCCAGGGTAGCGTCGACCAGGACGAGCCTGCCGTCTATGTCTACCTTGCAGGCAAGGTGGCGGCTTGGCGGCATGGCTTTAGCCAGTCTCCTCAGCTTCGGCGGATAATCGATTTCCAGCTCGTCCCACCTGAAAGGGTAAACGGCATACAGCACCGTCAATCCAAGCCTCTGGTACATATTACATAAAAGCAAGTGCTTTGGCAGGCATGAGCCTTTTCGGACCCTGAGGATATCCGGATATCTTTCAGAGTCATTGAGCTCAGGGATGACGGCATAAGGGATGTCTCTTATCCTTTCAAAGATGGTCACCCTGGCTTCAACTTCGCTCTTGCCGCGCACCCATTGCTTGAACTGTTCCTCGACGATGTCGGTCATGAGTGTGGATTAACCCCCAACAAGCTGAGCTGTTTCATAATATCAGGAAAGGGAACTTTTCCTCAATGAATTTCGTCAAAATAACTGTAGGGGGAAATTCCCAAATCTTAACTGAGGCGAGGAAGAAGGAGAGAAAATGAGACACAAGATTGCTATCTCGATTGTCTGCCTGCTGCTAGTCGGGGCTGTTTTGTCAGTGCTGCAATGCAGTGGCGGCGGGTCTGGGCCAGGGGCACAGACTGAATTGACAAAGTTCTCGTCTTACTCGGAGTTGAAAAATTTCCTGAAGGAGAACACGCAGGCTTACGCCCAGCGAGGAGAGGGGTTGGGGATTCTCAAGTTTTTCGGATCAGACGCCCTGGCCTCTGAAAGTGCCGACGGTGCAAACGACGGCTACTCTACAACCAACATCCAAGTGGCAGGGGTGGATGAGGTGGACATTGTAAAGACCGATGGGCAGTTCATCTACCTTGTTTCTGAGAAGACGGTTTTCATCGTCAAAGCGTATCCACCTGAGG
>JBGOXA010000225.1:0-3645 GCA_041478915.1 Dehalococcoidia bacterium | reverse complement strand
TGGGGGTGGTGGGTTTCCCTGTGCTACACCCACCCTACCCTTTTTGCTAGCTTCGGCGACTTGCCGAGTCTATCCTTATCGCAACATGCCGCAAAGTCCTTCTTTACCCCGCAGCGCTTACACGTCGCATGGCAGACTTCGCCCTCTGCGTCGCTCAGCATCCAGTGGTGCGGTGGACATTGGTGATGAGGGATACCGATGACCGCCACAAGCAACCTCCCACTGGTCTTCGTTCGCCTTAGATCACCCGCTCATCCTTGAGAGCGGCGATATCTTCCCAGGTGTACCCCAGGATATCGATAAGGATCTCCTCTGTGTGCTGACCCAATTCTGGTGCTGGACGATCTATGGACCAGGGTGTCTTGGTGAAAGCGATAGGGAAGCCTGGCATCGTGGTCTTACCCCACATGGGGTGATCGTATTCAACGAGGTATCCATTGGCGAGCGGCTGAGGGTCATTGCTAAATTCCTCAATGCTGTTGACCATAGAGAAGATCAGATCATGTTCTCTGAGTATCTTCGCCCACTCATGGCTCGTCTTGGTGGCAAACCTGTCGTCGAGGATCTTGATGAGTTGCTCGCAGTTTGCCTGCCTGTGGTCCATATTGTCAAAGTGGGGATCCTTTTCTAGGTGCTCAAGACCCATGGCTCGGCATAAGGCTGGCCAGTGAGGGTCGGGCGTTAAGTTGACCAAGGCAATCCACCTATTGTCACTGCACAGGTAGTAGTTGTAGAGCGGATTTCCCGTCTTTTCCCGCCGGATCCATTGTGTGCCGATACCAGCCATTTTGTAGAAGCCCAGATTCATGTGGAGAAGATAACTAATGCCCCCAAGGAGAGAGGTGTTGATCTCCTGCCCTATACCAGTCCGCTCCCTGGTCAGCAGGGCCGATACGACTCCCAAAGTTGTGGTTATAGCCCCCATCTGATCAGCAATGCCCGCCACGGGAACCCACGGTTGCCGCCCTGGTTCTGTCACCATGTTCACGAATCCAGATCTGGCCATGGCAGCAAAGTCGAAAGCAGGGGCATCCTTGTCGGGGCCCTTCGGCCCCCAGCCAGAGCAACCAGCATAGATTAGGCGGGGATTGTACTTGGACAGGGTAGCATAGTCCAGCCCCAGTTTCTGGACCGTCTCGCTTCGGAAGTTGTGGACGAAGACATCTGATTTCGCTACGAGCTGGTAAAGTATCTCTCTGCCTTTCTCCTTACTGAGGTCGAGTGTCAGGCTCCTCTTGTTGCGGTTGGCTATTTCAAAGTAGACATTTCGCTGTCCGTAGTGGGTAGCGGCGATTGCCCCGCCAATCCGCATCATGCCCCGGGCCATGTCGCCCCCGACGCGTTCCTCTATTTTGATGACATCTGCTCCCATATCACCCAGGAGCATTGTGGAGACGGGACCCTGCTGAAATACAGTCCAGTCCAGGACCCTTATGCCGTCAAGCACCTCGTCCATTCTCTGCCTCCTCTTCTCACTTCCATCTTTCGCCCTTTATTGTTGTGGACGGAGCCGATGGCTCCGTCTTTTCAGGCCCTTCCATAGTTCGCCTTGCCAGTCAACCTGTATAAATGACCACTTGATGGTCTTCAGGTTGGTTACCGCCTCCATAGAGTTTATGCCGGGTATCTTGCCGAGCTCCTCCGTCAGAATACGCATCAGATCTCGCCGTTCCCGAAAGACCACCCATGCCAACACATCGTAACGGCCGGTGCAGAGCGCCACGGTGTGTACACTTCTACAGCCCGCCACAGCCTCTGCCACATCCTTGATTCGGTCTGGAGATACCCTTATGCCTATGGACGCATTCCCATTGTATCCGAGCGCAGATGCACTCACCATGGTGACAAACCTTATGACGCCTTCATTAAGTAGCCTCCTAATCCTCCTGACGACAGTAGGCTGACTGGTGCCTAGCCTTACGGCAAGGCTGGCGGTGCTTTCCGTGCTGTTGCGCTGCAACGCTGCTATCAGGCCAAAATCCAGTTGATCGAGAGAGGCCTGACATTCTCTTGGGCGATGGCCCTGGCCCTCTGCAAGTAACGCCGGTGAAATTCTGAGCTCGTGGCACATTATGGTCTCATAGCGCGAAACCCCGGGTATCTTACCCAATCCTTCTGCCAAGAAGTCCAGGAGATCGTCGGATCCTTTGAAGATACCCCAAGACACAATATCGAAGGGGCCGGCGCACAGTGCGACATAGTGGATGGGGGCGAGAGAAGCCAGCCCATCTGCCACGTCAAGCAGGCTGCCGGGTGTTACATTGATGCCGAACAGCACAGTGTTCTCGTATCCAAGAGCCACGTGATCTACCAGACAGACTGTCTGTATGACCCGGCCATTAATTAACCTCTGCAACATTGCTCCCACCGTCGGTCTACTGATGCCTAGACTAGTAGCAAGTTCCGTACGGGGCCTTCGCGGCTCAGTTTCTAGCAGCTCTATCAGTCTCAGGTCCAGCTCCTCTATGCGCACCAGTTTGCTTATTGGAGTTTCGCTGGTCACGTTGTTTCATTTCCTCCTATTCATTGGCCGCGTCGCAGGCATTGCGATCGTAACTATTACATCACCGATTTTGCACAGCGTAATACATGTAGCTTAGTATTATTTGACAAAAGAGTCAATACCCTCTTGACAAGCGGTGGAAATGCGGACTAAAATGAGCAATCCTCGCAAGCAAGTAAATGGCCAGAGGGATTAACAATTAAGTGCAGGTATGAAATGTCCATAACTTGTGTCGTGATTCTGGCTATGTTAGCGCCGCTTTCCGCGTTCAGTTGTGGCGGTGGGGGAGGCAGAAGATGACTGTCCACATAGGCCTGCTGACAGACTCAACAGGATCAGCCTCACCAGCGCTTGGGTCGATCACTTTCATAATAGGCGACATGATCGGGTACTGCAAGGATGAAAACAGTCAAAGGGGGTGGTAGTTGACTGAGATAGGTTATTAGATCAAGCCCGTAAGATCAAGCGACAAAGCTTGTGAACATGAAGGGAGGTAAGTATGATGAGCAGTCTCTGGAAGAAGGCAACAATAGTCCTGTTGATCTTGGCTCTTGTGGCTACATTCGGCTTTGGCTGTGGCAAGGGAGAAAAGGTAAAGACAACGATCACTATAGGCGCCCACTTGGATCTTACCGGCGCCGCTGCAAATGCGCTTACTCCCGGTCGGACGGCGTTAGAGGACATATTGAGATATTACAATGACGAAAACCTGATCCCAGGCGTGACACTGAAGTTAGCCACTTATGACGGGCACCTCGATCCTGCCAGGGACGTACCTGGTTATGACTGGCTTAGAAGTAAGGGCGCAGAAGTAATTGTTACTGCCATTCCATTCACCACGCTGACGCTGAAATCCTTTGCCGATCGAGACCACGTGCCGATCGTTAGCCTCAGTAATACTGAGGCCTTTCGAGTGCCGCCGGGGTGGGTATTCTGCTTTTCCCCTTCACTCGGTGACCAGGTAAGAACCGTCCTGGACTGGGTCGGCAAAAATGACTGGAAGGAAGACCGCCCAGCCAAGATGGGCGTTTTCCAATGGAGGGACCCGTCAGCAGCAGAAACCACGAATGTGTTCAAGGCGTGGTGCCAGGCTCATCCTGACGATTTTGAGTTCGTCGCCAGCGTCACGGCTCCCATGGGAT
>JBGOXA010000074.1:0-7199 GCA_041478915.1 Dehalococcoidia bacterium | reverse complement strand
CCAAGCGCCTTGCCACCGAGACCGGCGCGGGACAATGGGGCAGCGCTTTGGCCATGGGATGCAAGTTCATGGGACTGGAGTGCAAGGTGTACATGGTCAAAGTGAGCTACAACCAGAAGCCCTATCGGCGTATCTTGATGGAGACCTTCGGGGCGACGGTGGTGCCCAGCCCCAGTCAGGATACCCAGATCGGGCGTCGCATCCTGGCGGAAACCCCGGATTCCACTGGAAGCCTGGGGATGGCCATCAGCGAGGCAGTAGAAGATGCCTTCGGACGCGATGATACTTTCTACTCCCTGGGCAGCGTTCTCAACCATGTCTTGATGCATCAAACCGTCGTCGGGCAGGAGGCTAAGAAACAGATGGAGATGGCAGGTGCCTATCCCGATATGATCGTTGGCTGCGTTGGCGGCGGAAGCAACTTCGCTGGTACGTTTCTGCCCTTTATCCCGGATAAGTTGAAGAAAAAGAAGAAGATACAAATCATTGCCGTTGAGCCTGAAGCCTGCCCCAGCTTGACTAAGGGACCCTACACCTGGGACTACGGGGACGTGGCTGGGATGGCACCGATAGCCAAGATGTTTACTCTAGGGCACACCTTCGTTCCTCCTCCCGTTCATGCCGGAGGCCTGCGCTACCACGGAATGGCCCCTATCGTAAGCCATCTGGTGAAATTGGGCCTGGTCGAAGCCCGAGCAGAACATCAGGTGGCCGTATTCCAAAGCGCCGTTGCCTTTGCCCAAGCCGAGGGTATCATCCCTGCTCCCGAGCCAGCCCACGCCATTAAAGTGGTGATCGATGAAGCTCTCAAATGCAAGGAGTCTGGTGAGAAGAAGACCATCCTTTTGGCCCTGTCAGGACACGGGCACTTCGACCTGGGGGCTTATGACGAATATCTCAGAGGCAAGCTGGTGGACTACGAATTCCCCCAACAAAAGATGGAGGAGGCGCTAGCCCAGTTGCCGAAGGTGCCAGCCTAAGTCACCTCAATATCCCCTTGCCTAATGTGGGTGTCAGATCCCGGACCTGACACCCACCGAGTTGCCAAAGGTTAACATTTACACTGGCTCAATAGTTCCCCCTCTCACCCGAAGCTGAGTTGTCTGGGAGAGGAAAGAGGAACCAAAGTAGTCTACATCTACAGCCGCAATCAGCACCTGCTGAAAGGAAAGAATGGCCTCCAGCAGGTGCTGGCGCCGAGATCGATCCAGTTCGGAAAATATGTCATCCAGGAGCAGGACGGGGGCATCACCCGCCTGACTATATATGTACTTAGCTTCAGCCAGCTTAAGCGAGAGGGCCAGGGTCTGTTGTTGCCCTCGACTTCCATACCTACTCATATCAGTCTCATTGGCCCGGAACCGCAGAGTGTCTCGATGAGGCCCGACCAAGGTGACCCCCTGGGCGATCTCTCTCCCCCGGTTCTTATGCAGTGCCTTTCTAAAATGTGCTTCGATCTCAGCGGCATTTTCTGCATCACTCGTGTTGGGCACATAGACCAACTCCTGCCTCTCGGTTCCACCACTCAGCTCTTGATGAATTTCGCGAGCCAGCCCATCCAGCTTTGTCACCAGTTGGCGACGTCGCATCACGATATATGAGCCATTTTCTACCAGCTCCTTGTCCCAGAATTCCAGTTGTTCAGGTTGGGCCTGGCGCTCCTGTAGCAGCCTAAGGAGATGATTGCGCTGCAACAGAACTCTGTGATACCGCTGCAAGCACCTCAAGTAGCGAGAATCGGTCTGGCAGTTAATCAGGTCAATATAACGTCGGCAGAGAACAGGGCTGCCGCTGATGAGATCGATATCCTGAGCACTAAACATGACCACCTTAAGCTGTCCCACAGCATCGATGGCCCGCCGGGCAACATCATTAACTTTGATCCGCTTACGTACCGGAATGGAAGCAGGGGCAACGATAGCCTCCTCGGCAGGTGGTCCCGTTGCTTCCAGTCTCAGAATGATCTCTATCTTGACATCACCCGCGGCTCTTTGAACCTCAGCGGAAAGCCGGCTGAAGGACGGGCTTTCTTGAATAGCCAGGTGATGAACAAGATCTCTGTCACTGGAGGCACGATGAGACCTGGTAGTTGCCAGCACATAAATGGCTTCCAGGAGGTTTGTCTTGCCTTGAGCATTCCCTCCCTGGATAACCACCAGATGAGGCGGCAGTCTCAACTCCAGAGAGCGGTAATTGCGAAAGTTGGTCAAGCTTAAACGAGTAATGCGCACAATACTGCTCCCAGGCATTCCAAGCGCAGACGTCGCTGTGCAAATAGCTGCATCACCTATTAACTCTACGCTGAACTCTGCACTTGTGCAATTGCCGAAGACAGGAGCGAAATTATGACCTCGGTGGAGCTTCTAGCAGGAAATGAGTAGGTACACATGAGCAGTAGGGCACAAGCTGCGGTTCAGCCACGCCCTAGACGCACTGTGGAAAGAAGCTCCAAGTCTGTTTGTGGATGGCACGTTACCAGATGCCTTGATCAGGCCCCACCCCCGAAGCCCAACTCGGATCAACAAGATGCGGATGCTGATCCCCGTGCTCTTTCTCTGCACATTTTATCTAATTCCCCGTCTATCACAATACGAGCCGCTTCCAGAAGGTCAGGGACGATGAGACTAGCTTCAGCATTGGTGCTGTCTACTACTGCCCCGTCTCTTATCAGGATTGCCGGGCAACCCACCGCTTTGCCCAAATCTATGTCCATCTGAAGATCCCCCATCACAAAGGAGCGTTCAAGGTCTACATCAAAGTCTTCGGCTGCTTGCAAAATGAGTCTCGGCTTTGGTTTGCGACAGTCGCAATTGTCGTCGGGATGATGAGGGCAGTAGTAGATGGCATCTACCCATGCACCTTCCTTAGCCAGTTCTCTTTTCATTTTCTTGTGGATTTCGGCCAGAATTTCCTCTGTAAAATAGCCTCTGGCAATACCTGATTGGTTCGTGATGACAATTACCTTGAAGCCATGCTCATTTAGCAGCCTTACGGCTTTGGCCGTGTTGGGGAACAGCTCAAAGTCCTCCGGACGGCCACAGTAATGGACATCCGGCGCCATTGTCCCATCTCTGTCTAGGAAAACAGCCCTATTAGTCATGAGCTATTCTCTCCTTGACCAGAAAAGAAATAATATGGCCCAGGCTTGAATGGATATCCTCTACCTGTCCATAATCGCTGCTCGAAACGATGATAGCCTTGTCAACTAGCTCCTTCAGTTTGCCCCCGCCAAAGCCGAGAAAGCCGATGGTCACTGCCTTGTTCAACCGCGCATATTCCATAGCCTTAAGTATATTGGGAGAATTGCCCGAGGCGCTTATTCCGATGACCACGTCTCCCTCATCTAGCCGACCAACAAGTTGCTCCTTGAAAATGGAACTATAGTCGATGTCGTTGGCCAGAGCGGTGACAAGAGCTTCATTGCTGGTTAGGCTAATGGCTTTAACACGGGGTTTGCCTTCTACCGCCGTCCCTATTTGGAGATCACGGGCAAAGTGGGAAGCTGTGCTCGCACTGCCGCCATTGCCCATGATGAAGGCCCATTTCCCCTTCCTCCAGGCATCTGTTACTATCTCAGCTATTTCCTCTATGTTTTGCTTGGAGAGCTCTTGGAGACATCTAATTAAACCGCTGGTATAGTCTTGGACAATTGTCATCACCTCTCCCCCAAACAAATCTATGCCGGATAGATAACTTCACTCCTGGAGCTCGTGACCCTCAGGTTGTGCCAGCCAAAGACGAGCCATGAGATCCAGCCGCCACTCTCCAGACTTATGGTCGGGGTGGGCGGACTCGAACCGCCGACCTCATGGTCCCAAACCATGCGCGCTAACCAACTGCGCTACACCCCGTACCGCGGCGAATATAACATAGGACCTGAGACGAAGTCAATCGCTTATTCTTGGGGAGTCCCAGGAAGCTAAAGTTCGGTTTCCCTTCTTCGCTGGCTTCTGCTGGCCACATATCGCTGGCGGACCATTTGCCATTGCGACCCAGTGGTCATGAAATACCTCTTGAGTTCCCTTGGCTTCGGGTGAATAGTGAAGGCATAAATCAGGTTGGGGTTCCAATTATCCACGGCGTAGACGCCGATGCGGTTTGCTGCCAGGTACTCCTCATTTCTCCACATCCAGCGGTCCTGGTTAAGGAGAGATATGTCCAGAGATTCCTGGAAAGCTGGAATTACCAGGCCGTATTCGTGGTCTACCCCTTCTTGTTGCCGCAGTTGCACCAGCTCCTTGGCCCTCTCCAGGGCAGTGTCGTCGCACCGCGCTGCCAGGTTCACATGAAAGCGCGTCCCTTCGCCTTCGAAGTAAAGGCCGACGCCGTCTCGTTCCACAGTGCGATACCCCTTGTCGTGAAGAAGGTGGGCGAAAGCTTCTGCCAGGTAAGCCTTGACCTCCGCCTCGCTATCGAAGCCCTCTTTGGAGCGTTGCGGCAATAGCTGCGACTTTGGTGGCTCCTTGATTTCCACCGTTTCCATTCTTGTCCTGCGCTTCCCTTCCACCTTCCCTTCGCAAAAGAAGAGATCAGAGACTTCCTGGCCCTGGTCGTTGACAAACCGGACACTCAAAAGCAGTCCTACACCGACTGGTGTGTCCCTTCTCTCCAAGACATCGAGGCTCTTCACCAGGAAGTGGTCTGGTAACGGAAGTTTGATCTGCACTCCCTTCTGAGCGAAGGTATTATTGACGTCCTCAACTGTCACCATGATGTTGGAAGCTCGTTTATTCCCCTCAGGAAGCGGTTCCAGCGCTGGCTATCCACGGAGACCTTCAAATCTGGGGGGCCTGGGTGAACCGCGAAGGTGATAGGCAGCGTAGGGAGATGTAAGCTTAGAAAGTGTCCTGATGGCCATCGTCGGGTGCCCAGTTTTTTCTTTACTGGTACTCGCTGCGGCTGAGCAGAATAGAATCATCCTTGAACTCCTCTCCAGCAGCTCGCTCGAAGGCAGTTATCAGGTCATTGATGCCGAGTGTGTTCTTACGCGCCTCGCCGATATCCACTACTATCCTGCCCTTATGCATCATAATCAGCCGGTTTCCGTAGCGCAGGGCAACCTCCATATTGTGCGTCACCATGATGGTCGTCATCTTCTCGTGCTGCACTATCGTGTTGCTTAGTTGAAGCACTGTCGCGGCTGTCCTTGGGTCCAAAGTGGCTACATGCTCGTCGAGCAGGAGGATCGCTGGCTTGCTTATAGTGGCCATAACCAGGGCTAGCGCCTGCCTTTGCCCGCCGGAAAGGGTGCCCACTGGAGCGCTCAGTCTGCTCTCCAGGCCAAGCCCGAGCAAGGCTAGCGCTTTGTGGAACAGTTGCCTACGTTTTTTGTTGCAAGCTATTCCTAGTCCCCGCGACTGGCCTCGCAGCAACGCTAGGGAGAGGTTTTCCTCAATAGTCATCTTAGCCGCAGTGCCTATGTGTGGGTCTTGATATACTCTGCCTGCATACTGAGCACGCCTGTGTTCACTGAGGTTGGTAACATCGTCGCCGTTGATAGTGATCTGGCCCCCTCTTTCGGGCGGATAGACACCAGCAATAGCGTTAAGCAGTGTAGTTTTGCCGGCGCCATTACTGCCAATGATAGTAACAAAGTCCTCGGCATTAACGTCGAGGTTGATATTATGTAATGCCGTAACTTCATCTATTGTGCCTTTCGAGAATGTTTTACATACTCCCCGGAGTTGCAGCAAGCTGTGGTTTTCGCTCATTGAAATTCCTTCTTTACACCCTTGCTGCTGGCGGTAACCATTCATGTCGAATCTTTTTGTGTATGTACGGGATTGCCAGGACGATGATTACGAGCACGGCAGTAGTCAGCTTCAAATCCGATGGGCGTAATCCTAGTCTGAGGGCAATGCCTACGAATAAGCGATAGGCGAAGGCACCCCCCACCACTGCGAGAAGAATAGCAGTCACACCCCGGGGTCGAAATAATCCCTCGCCTACTATTACGGATGCCAAACCCAATACAATCATCCCTATTCCCATCCCCACATCGGAAAACCCCTGATTTTGGGCCACTAGGGCGCCAGAAAGAGCAACGAGTCCATTAGCGATAGAAACACCCAGTATTGTCATCATGTTAGTATCAGTTCCCAGACCACGCACCATCTGCTCATTGTCACCCGTTGCCCTTAGCGCCAGACCAATCTCAGTGCGTAGAAACCAGTTCAAGATGATAAGGATGACAGCAGCGAGTACCACCATGAGTATGATTGACAGCTCAACACCGGTTCTTATTCCCAGTAATTTGGAAAACTGATCAAAGACTGTTACCTCGCGGAGGAGAGGGATATTGGCTCGTCCCATAATCCTCAGATTTATGGAGTAGAGGGCAACCATCATGAGTATGCCGGCCAGTAGACCATTTATCCGGAGCTTGGTATTGAGAAGTGAAGTCCCCAAGCCAGCGCACATACCGGCGCAAAGTGCCGCTATGGTCGCTAGCCATGGGTTGTAGCCATCTATGATCAGGATACCAGCAACAGCCCCACCAAGTGGAAAACTCCCGTCTACTGTGAGGTCAGGGAAGGCCAGCACGCGAAAGGTAATGTAGACGCCTATCGCCACAAAACCATATACCAGCCCTTCATAGAACGCAACAGACAATAAGCTACTTACATCCAAGCGTGGCTCTCCCTCCTCTCCAAAACCTGGATGAGTATCTCTTAACTATTCAGTTTAGGCTGGCTACTTATGCTGGCTCTTTATTCCGTATATATGGTTGTGGCTTCATCCAAGATGTCCTGCGGAATAGTTACGTTATACCTCTCCGCTGCTGCGGTATTCACCGTAAGAAGATTAGCTATCTTGCCCAACTCCACGGGGAGGTCAGAGGCGGGGGTCCCATTTAATATCTTAACCGCCATCTCGCCCGTCTGATAGCCGACATCATAGTAATTAAAACCGCGGCAGGCTATTCCACCTTTCTCAATTGACGGGTCATCAGAGGGGAAGAACGGTATCTTATTATCCTCGCAGACCCCAATGACCGCCTCGAGCCCGGATACGACGGTGTTATCGGTGCCAACCCAGATAGCCTGCACGTCCGCCGCCGCCAACGACTCAGCTGCCGTCATAATATCAGCACTGGTAGATACGGTTCTCTCCACTAGCGTGATGTTCTTGGTGTTGCATACAACCTTAAGCATGTTGTTCAGCACCACCGAGTTCGACTCGCCAGAGTTATAAAGCGT
>JBGOXA010000141.1:0-5320 GCA_041478915.1 Dehalococcoidia bacterium | reverse complement strand
CTATGGGGTATATCTACTACTACAATAATGTCAGAGACCATTCCTCCCTTAACTACCAGACTCCTTTCTCTTACCTCAAGACGCAACTACCAGACATCAATGATAAAATAAGGTTTGTCGTCCCCATAATGCTAGATAAAACCTCCGTTGCCCTGGGCCCCTGGAGTGGATACCATGTCTTGGCCCGGCACCCAATAGCAGCTGCGTAGGGTGGGCCGAGCCCACCCTACCTGGCTATGGCTTGTCCCCGTTCATCAGCGACCCAGTACTCGACGTCTATGGCCTGGGTTCTGGTGGGCTTAGTGGCCTTTCTCAGCCGTTTGCCCACCCCTATCTTCAAAGAAGGCTCTCATGTCTTGGGCGAAAGCCTCCGGCTCCATCTCAATGTCGGCCTCATAGTGGAATCTCTCTAGAATGCCGGTGTCATTGCGATAGAACGGCTGCAACACTGGCCTGGAGATGAGCTTAGCGTGCAATGAGTAGTAGTTCAGCCCTTCTCCCAGGGGTGCCGAGAAGGTCGTCAGGTTAAAGGAGTTAACGCCCATTTGCTTGTAACCGTGCAGCAGCCTGACGAGGCAATCAGCAAAATCCGCAATTTGCGGTTCAGTCAGTTCCACCAGGTCACTGATTTCTTTGAATATGATCTGCGCTTCCCTGTTGCCTTGAGGCGCATAGCTGGCGATAACGGCCACAGAATTCCTCTCTCCTATGTACCTCTTCCCTATCCTTTTCTCTTCCGCAACGATGTCCTGCCAATAACGATTCCCTGTTTTGCGGAAGTAATCCCGGCTGCTCTCCAACAGCCTTTGCTGGTACGGGGTTGGTTTGGAGTCCACCAGAATCTGGACATGGGGATGAACCACGCTGGCTGCGCTTGGAGGTAAATGGTTCCATAGATATATGTGGTACCGAGCTTCCTTGCTGGTTTGGCTCACTCTTACCAGGTATTCTCTGGCCGCTAGCATATTATCGATCAGCATCTGGGGCTGAAACTGGTCCAGGTCAAGAAAATGTCTTGAAGTCAGCGTTCCAGCAGCATGATATTCAGCCAGGGGAAATAGGTTGGGGAAGAAACAGCACTCTCCCCTTTTGATCCTTCCCTCGGAACAAAAGCCTTCCACAAATAGCGGCGTAGCCTGCTCGATGTTCTGGGGGCAGAAGTGGCAATCGGCTGAACTGCCGATTACCTGGCTTAGATCAACCCTGGCAGGAGTCTTCCTCAGCCTCTCCGTCCTTCTAACGTTTATGCGGCACCGCACCCCCGTCAGAGGGTCTTCCCGGTACTCTATGGAGTGGCTTACCTTATGAAAAAGCGGAGGGCTGAGTAATTCCGCTTCGGTGATCGATTTGGGAAATTCCATATTCGGGGGAGGCTAGCGTCACTGATAATTAGCCAAGCGCTGCAAGATCAATCAGCGAGACCGCTGCTTTCTCAAATCCTGAAACTTTCTGAGCAACTCCTTCTCTTCCTTGCTTAAACCTGTAGGAGTTACTACTTTCAGCACAACGTATTCGTCCCCTCTGCCGTGGTTGCTCAAATGGGGTATCCCCTTGTTTGCTATCCTTAGAACGGCGCCATTTTGTGTCTCCGCGGGGATATGAAACTTCAAATTGCCTTCCAGCCCGGGTATGTTATCCAGTTCCCCGCCCAGGGCTGCCTGGGGCAGATCAATTGCTTTTATGACATAAATATCATCGCCATGTCGTTCGAAAGCAGGATGCTTCTCCACGTCCAGCATAACGTACAAATCGCCGCTCTCTGCGCCATCCATCCCTGGCTCTCCCTCACCGGCAATCCTTATGCTGTACCCTGTAGCGGCACCCTTCGGTATCTGGACAGTGATCTCCCCTATCCTCTCTATCGCGCCTCTCCCCTTACACTCATCACAGCGATCCACAATGATCTTGCCCTTGCCTTTACACTTGCCACAAGTGGTTATCTGGCGAATAACAGCATAGCCTGACCTCTGCTCAGCCACCAGTTGCCCTGAGCCTCGGCAGGCTTCACAGTGCTTCAAGCCATCCTTCTTTGCCCCTGTTCCATTACAAGCACGGCAGGTCTCTAACCTGGGTATCTCTATCTTCCGTTCGGCACCTGAAACCACTTCTTCCAGAGTGACGGACAGGTCATACCGCAAGTCAGCGCCTCTTCTGGTCTGCCTGGTTCCCCCTGGCCTCCGCCGGCCAAAAAAGCTGTCGAAGATGCTTTCGCCAAAACCAGAATCTCCGCCAAAGAGGCCTTCAAAGATGCTGCTGAAATTCACCCCTCTAAATATGTCTTCCTGAGTGAGGCCCTGGAGCCCGGCATGACCGTAGGTGTCGTACAGCCTTCGCTTTTCGATGTCACTGAGGACAGCATAGGCCTTGTTTATCTCCTTCATCTTCTCCGCCGCCTCAGCATTGCCATGGTTTCTGTCCGGATGGCACTTCATGGCCAGACTGCGGTAAGCCCTCCTCAAAGCGGCTTCATCAGCATCCCTGCCTACGCCAAGAACCTCATAGTAATCTCGCTCGGCCATGACCCTAGTGTGCACCTCTACTCAGACCCATTCCCATCTTTCTTGTTGGCAGGTTCTTTCGATGCTTCCTTGGCAACTTCTTTCTTCTCCTCATTGGCCCCTTCCCCCGCGCTGTTCTTGGCCCTATTATCGGTGGTGTAGAAGCCTGGGCCTTTGAAGATTATCGGCACTGGCAAGAAAAGGCGACGCCCCTCTCCCTTGCATTTGGGACAAGGAGCGCCAGAGTTCTCACCAAAACCAAAACTTCTTCTCAAGTCAAATTCACAGGAGCACGACTGGCACCTGTAACGATAGATAGGCAAACTTACACCTCCAGAGTGGACAAAACATTTAGCACTCTCATGTCAGGACTGCTAACTATTTTAGCGCAAATGGGGCTGATATGCAAGCATCTCACAGGGGACTCCGAGGGGGCCAGAGGCATCAGTCGCCAGGCGATCCTCTAGCCTCGCTCGCGTTTTCCGGCGGCACTAGCACAGGTTACCGTGTCACCCTTTCGTCAACAAGGAAGCTGACCATTTCGCTCATGTCCATGAAGGTTTCTTCGTCATCACAGATAGGCTTGCCGGCCGCGGACATCCGGACATCAGTGACTGCTTGAGCACTTTCCAGGCTGTCAAACCAGAACTCGGTAATACAGCCGAAGTCTGGCTCCTGGGCACCTGAAGCAGCGATGATATGATTGCGCACATATTTCTTGATCATGGGGAAAAGTTTCAGCGCCAACGGCGCATGCACCTCTTCATAATGCCTGACGAACTCCTCATGCGATACGGTTGGTTTTCTCTTTATCAGCGCCATAACCTTGATCATATTCACTCACCTCCTGCTTGGAAACAATAGACACCCGTCACGCATCAGCACAGACACTAGTGTAGTGTCCTCGTAATAACCATACAATATGTCATTCCGTGCTTGACACGTAATCTACCGTACGTACCTTCTGGATTCCTGTCCTTCCCTTTGGGAAGGACAGGAATGACACGGGTAGCTTTATTGTTAAGTCTTTTCAGAGACACTACACTAGAAGCATCGGCCCACGGTGACTTTACGTTAACTTTAGCTCCCACTCGCAATCAATGTCATCATCATCGTTTCTCGGCGGCAATCGCAAGGGTGTCACCTTGATTTTGGGATTGACCAGGTACTTCTCCATGATCGGCTTCCCCCCCGCATGATACATAGGTGGGGTTCTTTTTGGCTCGGCATTCTCGAGATAGTCAAGTGTGCGCCCTTTGGTTATCCTCATTATAACGTGATTGGGGCTCTTGATTTCGTACTTAGCCGGGAAGAGCCCCATGGTGCTGTCCATGGGCAATTGGAGCAGTTTGAGTGAGTCGGTTACTGTGTTCAGCTCGATATTGGCTATCTTGGGATACCTCCGATTAGCCTTGTCAGCCAATCTCATCCATGCCCCAATTTCACATGCATCTGCCACTTCCGAGCCATACCTCATTCTGACTGTAAAGTAGTAGCCCTCATTCATCACGTTCCAGGCGTACTGCCAGGCATGCATCATCTTGAGAAGGAAAGGTTTTGAGAAATTGGCATGGGTTAGGTGCGGGTAGTATGGACCACTCAAATCATCTACTTCAGGAGGATTGGTCGTCTCGTCCACTACTTCCTCTTTGCTCCGGATTCTGGCCCCTTTCGGTGTTTTCAGTTTGTACTCCCACTGGCAGGCAATATCGTCGGGACCCTTTCGAGGCGGGAGCTTGAGAGCGAATAGCTCCACATCCAAATTCACCTTGTATCTGTTTATTAATGGGGGCTCCACGATGTGGCACATTGACACTATTCTTTCGGGTGCGTTCTTCTCCCACCATTCTACGGAAGGACACCTCGTCACAGTGACTATGGCATGATTCTCATTCTTTACTTCCGACTTTGTGGGGTAAACGGCTCCCATAGTGTTGTCCAGGGGTAGCTGCAAGGCCTTGAGACAGTCTACCGCGTTCTTCATGGGTATCTTGGCTATCTTGACGTACCTCGTATTGCAGAGATCGGCGCATCTCAACCACATCTCCAGGTCACAGCCCGTAGCCACATGTAGGCCAAATCTCTTCTCAACCTCGTCCATCCACCCACCCTCCAGTTGGAGCCACGAATACTGCCAGGACTTGATCACCTTAAGTAAGAATTCCTTGGAGAGATCCTCAAAGCTTAGATTGGGGTTGAACGGCCCGCTGTAATCATTTATCTCGGCCATCTCTTACTTTCCTCCCTCAGTTTGATGCAGCCTAGTGCTTTCTTGCCGAAATCAGCGAAACGAGATTCTTCTCCTTCCCCCTGGGAAGGAGAAGAATGACAGGCCTATGTTGTCACCCTGATCCTTCCTGAAGGGAAGGAGAAGGGTCTCTGGCTCACTTTGGTGACGGGAATTAAGGGGTGCGGATACTTGCCCTTCTCTATTGTTGACACCCTCATCCAGCTAGCAGGTCCAGTCGACACGCCGGGCCAGTTAATAAAGGAGTCGACATACCGTTCTCCCTCTTGCGTAATTGCCTTCATTATACATCCACTATGGTAATTTGCAGAAGATGAGGTAGACATTTCCGCATACCGTAGTTAAGGTAGGGGTGCCCCGCTCAATAAAGGTCACTTGCCAGGGTTGAGGTGTTGTCAATCAGCTCACCTTGGCCGCATATGAAGCATCGCCAAAACCTAAGTCCGACCCCACCAAGGTAATAGTAGATACCCACGGGCAAGCCCGTGGAACTCTGCCCTTCGGGTTCTTAGAAAAGTTGCGGAAATAGCTTTAATAGCGATGAACTCATTGGGCGTGAAGATTGTAGTATTTT
>JBGOXA010000203.1:0-3995 GCA_041478915.1 Dehalococcoidia bacterium | reverse complement strand
GTGCTGGGCATATGCTACGGGATGCAGATCATCGCCCATCAATTGGGCGGCCGGGTAGCGGCCAGGGATAAGCGGGAGTACGGACGCGCCACTCTGCATCGAAGCCAGGATTCTCCCCTTTTCGAATATCTCCCCTTCTCCTTGCCGGTATGGATGAGCCACGGTGACCAGGTTGTGGATCTGCCTCCCGGCTTTAGCACTCTGGCCTACACCAGCAACTGCCCCATCGCCGTTATGGGTAATGACCAGGGATTTTTCGGACTGCAATTTCACCCTGAGGTAGTCCATACGCCGGACGGAAAGACCATCCTGAAGAACTTTCTCTATAACATCTGCGGCTGTCAAGGTAATTGGACAGCGAGCCACTTCATCAATGAAAGCCTGGCCAAGATCAAGGGACAGGTGGGAGAAGGCAAGGTGATCTGCGCCCTTTCCGGAGGCGTCGATTCTGCGGTAACGGCGACCCTGATCCATCAGGCGGTGGGCGATCGATTGACCTGCATCTTCGTTAATAACGGGCTGTTGCGCCGTAACGAGGCTGAGCGAACTCTGGATGCTTTCCGAAGAAACCTGAAGATGAACGTCGTCTACGTGGATGCCACTGACAGGTTCCTCAACCGCCTGAGAGAAGTGACCGATCCGGAGAAGAAACGCCATATTGTCGGGGAGGAATTCATCCGGGTCTTTGAGGAGGAGGCAGCCAAGATAGGCAAGGTGGACCTCCTGGCTCAGGGGACCCTCTACCCTGACGTTATCGAAAGCACTACCCCTGACCTCAAGGCTTCGGCCAGAATAAAGTCCCACCATAATGTGGGCGGGCTGCCGGCCAAGATGTCCCTTACCTTACTTGAGCCTCTGCGTAACCTGTTTAAGGACGAGGTGAGGGAAGTGGGACTGGCTTTGGGACTGCCGGAAGACGTAGTGTGGCGACAACCTTTCCCCGGACCGGGCCTTTCGGTCCGCATCATTGGTGAGGTGACCAGAGAACGTCTGGAGATATTGAGAGCGGCCGATTGGATCGTGATGAATGAGATCAAAAATGCGGGGCTATACCGGCAGCTATGGCAGAGCTTCGCCGTACTCACTGGAGTCCAGAGTGTGGGGGTGATGGGAGACTACAGGACCTACGGGTATCTGGTAGCCGTCCGAGCGGTGACTAGCGAAGACGCCATGACTGCTGACTGGGCACAATTGCCCCACGAACTTCTGGCCCAAATCTCCAGCCGCATCGTCAACGAAGTACCTCAGGTCAATCGCGTGGTGTATGACATTTCTTCCAAGCCGCCGGCCACCATTGAGTGGGAATGATAGAGGCCAGTGAAGCAGACTCAGCGACATTCGCAGGATAGGGACGACATTGCCACCCTCTTTGATCCCCAGAGCATAGCTGTGGTTGGCTCGCTCAGAGAGGGGCGGTTCGGCGGCTATGTGACGGTGAAGAATCTGCTTAGTTTCGGGTTTCAAGGCAAGATCTATCCAGTCAATCCCCAGTATGACACGGTCCTTGGGATAAAGGTTTATCCCAGAGTGAAAGAAATCCCTGACAGCATCGACCTGGCCGTGATGATGACTTCTGCCCAGGCAGTCCCCGAGATTATCAGAGACTGCGTGCAGAAAAGGGTAAAGGTGGCCATTATCGTGTCGGACGGCTTTTCTGAAAGGAATGAAGAAGGGGCTGGACTGCAGCGCGAGGTTAAAACGATTGCCCGGAAGGGAGGATTACGCATTCTGGGCCCTAATACAATCGGGGTAACTAACCCGGCCACAGGAGTGGTGACCACTCCCTACCGGGTATTGTATGAGAAGATTTTCACCGGTTCCATTGCTCTCTGCAGTCAGACCGGGCTAATCGGACCTCAAGCTCTGCCCCTGGAAGACATGCGGTATGGGATCAGCAAGATCTGTGACTTCGGCAACAAGTGCGATATTGACGAGGTTGACCTGTTAGAATATTTGGCTAATGACCCACAGACGAAGGTAATTGGCATGCACCTTGAGGGGATAAAAGATGGGCGTGCCTTTATGGACGCGCTGAGAAAGGTGGTCCCCAAGAAACCGGTGCTCATTCTCAAGCCAGGGAAAACCAGAGAGAGCATGAAGGCCATGGCCTCCCACACTGGGTCACTAGCCGGTGAAGACCAAGTCTACGAGGGCGCTTTCAGGCAGGCGGGAGTTATCCGGGTGGACACCTTCAAAGACCTGATCGACCTCCCCAGGGTGTTTGCCTCCCAGCCACTGCCGACCGGTAACCGAGTGGCGATCATCACTTTTTCTGGTGGAGCCGGGGTGATGGGGATAGACACCGCGGTGCAACACGGCTTGACTCTGGCCAAGCTATCCCCGAAGACCACAGACAGGCTGGCCAAGATATCGCCAGTGCTGGCCAGCAATCCCGTTGACCTTGGGCCAGCGCTCCCAGCTTACATGGGGGGCATGGCCCCGTACCTGCGGGAGATGATCGAGGCTGTGCTGGGGGACGAGAATGTCGATTGCATTTCTGCGGTCTGCCCCTGGGCGTTGCGAGGGGAAGTCTTGCAGTTTTTTGGTCCTCTTCAAGAGAGGAATTCGAAGACCATGGCTTTCTGGGTTCCCAACCCCAGCTTGTCCGGAGCGGAGGAAATGATTCGAGACCTGGAGGCCATGGGATTTCCAGCGTATCCGGACTGTGAGACGTCCATAAAGGCACTGGCTACCGCTTTCAGGTATTCAGATATCAGGTCGAGAGTGTATCAGTCAGAGGAGGCCAGGTCTTGAAGGTGATGGTTGTCGGGGGCGGTGCTCGAGAGCATGCCCTGGTATGGAAGATCACCCAAAGCCCTAAGGTAGATGAGGTTTATGTTGCCCCAGGAAACGCTGGCACTCAGGCTATCGCTCGCAATCTGAATATCGCCCCGACCAACATAAAAGCCCTGGCCGAGGCAGCCCAGGAATACCGGGTCGATTTGACGGTGGTCGGCCCCGAAGTCCCGCTTTCTCTAGGTATCGTTGACCTCTTTCAAAGCCTGAGCCTGCCTGTTTTCGGGCCTACTCAAGCAGCCACGCGGCTGGAATCAAGCAAAGTTTTCAGCAAGGAGTTAATGCAGAAATATGGTATTCCCTGCGCCCGGGGTGAGGTCTTCTATTTAGTGTCACAGGCCAAAGACTACGTGAAATCGCATCCGGCCCCCATGGTCATCAAGGCCGACGGGCTGGCGGCAGGTAAGGGAGTCACCGTGGCTACCTCACAGGAAAAGGCCCTGGAAGCAGTGTCGGACATGATGGAGAAGAAGACTCTGGGCGCTGCCGGCGACAGGGTGATCATTGAAGACTGCCTCAACGGCAGGGAGGTGAGCTTGCTGGCTTTCACCGATGGCAGGACTGTTCGTCCCATGGTTCCAGCCTGTGACTATAAGCGGGCCTTTGATGGCGATCAGGGCCCGAACACCGGGGGTATGGGCAGTTACAGCCCGCCCGGTTTCTTTGACCAATCCAGGGTCGAGCAGGTGCAGCGCACTATCCTGGAACCTATGGTGCGGGCCCTGGCTCAGGAAGGGACAACCTACCGAGGCGTGCTGTATGCCGGGCTGATGGTCACCTCTGAGGGAGTGAAGGTGCTGGAGTTCAATGCCAGGTTTGGTGACCCGGAGACCCAGGTCATCCTGCCGCGCCTGAAGACAGACCTGGTGGACATCATGCTGGCGGTGATCGAGGGCAAGCTCGATACGACTAAAATTGAGTGGAGCGATGAGGCTTGCGTCGGCGTGGTGATGGCCTCAGCAGGCTACCCCGGAAGCTATAAGATCGGTTTCCCCATAACTGGCCTGGACAAGCTGGAGGAGGATATTCTTATCTTCCACGCCGGGACAAAGAGAAAGGATGAGGTAGTCACCGATGGAGGGAGGGTGCTTACCGTGGCGGCCACCGGTGGCACTTTGAGCAAGGCGCGGGCCAAGGTCTATTCCAATGCTCCGCGGATCCACTTCGAGGGCTGCCACTATCGACGGGATATTGCTGCC
>JBGOXA010000294.1:0-2928 GCA_041478915.1 Dehalococcoidia bacterium | reverse complement strand
GCCAATCCTCTTCACAAAGAAGGTTGTCTTTCTGCGGCAAGAGTTGCAGCGAAACTCATAAATGGGCATGATCGTTCACTCTTCCGCATCAGAGGCCTCAGAGGAGGCCGACTCGCGACCCTGCATATCAGCCACTACCTTATCCCATCTCTCGCCCTTCTCCATCCTCTCCATCGCCTCTCCGTATTCAGAATCCTTCCCCACCTCCGATCCCTCCATCCTTCGCGACCACTCCACCAGGGCGGTAGGATCATTTGCCATCATGCGATTAACCAATTGCGTATCACCGAGAATGCCCTCGTAAACATCCTGGTCTGTCCTCAGGCGAGCAAAGGTGGAGAAAAGGCGAGTCAGATCTTTGCTGCCACAGTTCCGACAAACAACCTCTGGTGGCTGGGAGAGGCTTTTTATCAGCACCGACACTCTGCGACGGCAATTGTTGCAACGGTATTCATAAACAGGCACAGAAAATCACCCCCACTAAGTCTTACTTTCGCCCCCAGGCCAAGCTGAGCCGCGTTCCTTCCCCATACGACCACATTTCACACCTTGCCCCCGCCGGAGAAGCTCTGCTGGCCAGCCTGGCAAAAACCTCTGATAGGCATCTTTGGGCTCCTCGGTTCGCTTTTGGAGACCAGATGCCAGCGACAGGCCGCCCCACTACCTCCTTAATACCAGTCTTCATCCCGATTGTAGCATAACAGGAACAGACAGTAAATTTACTACGCCGCAGAAGCGCCGACAGCCCTTCGGGCTTGACTGGGGTGGTACAATAGTATTATGGAGGGTTTGGGTTGCCTTTTGCCATTTCGGTTGTAGGTAGGTCTAACGTTGGCAAGACTACACTGTTGGAAAAGCTGGTTAGGGAGCTGAAGCGGCGGGGCTATGATCTGGCTACAATAAAGCACGTTGCGTCTGACTTCGACCTCGACCACCCGGGCAAGGATAGCTGGCGCTTGGCTAAGGCTGGCAGTGACACTGTGGTGCTGAGCTCACCCCGAGAAGTGGCGCTTATGAGGCCTGTGACTCGCGAAGCTACGCCAGAAGAGTTGTTGCACCTTATAGGTGAAGGCTTTGATCTGATCCTCATCGAGGGATTCAAGAATAGTAGCCTGCCGAAGATCGAAGTGCATCGCAAAGAACTAGGTGGCTTGCTCACTTCGCCAGAGGAACTTCTTGCTCTGGTCACCGACGAGCGCTTGGATATCGCCGTCCCCCAGTTCTCCCCGGGTGAGGTGGAAGCACTGGCTGACCTGCTGGAGAAGAAATCCCTTGCTTGGCGTGGAACCGACGACGTCCTTCTTACTGTTAACGGTACCCCGATAAGCCTTAACCCTTTCGTCAAGCGCATCCTTGGCAACACCTTGCTCGGCATGGTCTCACCTTTGAGCGGCGCTGAGGAGGTAACCAGCCTGCGAATTTCTTTACAAAGAGGACACAGTTGATCTTTGAGGCCGACCATTTCACCTTTGAACCGCAGCCCCGCCTTAGATGGGCCAGACGGGTTCTTATCAAGCCCTGTGCCTGTTACCCTTTGCCCTACCCCGTGAGTACCAGCAGGGAAATCCTGGAGACAGTGATCTCAGCTATCAGAAAAGTGAGCGAGGCCGACATCCTACTCCTTGAGGGCCATCCTCACCAGGAGCCGATGAAGCCTGTTTACCGAGCTCTGAGTTATGACTTTCCCAGGGTACTGACACTGGATGTAAAGGACTCCGTTTTCGTGGAAGTGGAGAACCCGTTACCTCGTCCCTTTGCTATGTCCACCTTCTGGCTGCCAAATGTGCTCCTATATTGCGACTACTTGATCACCATAACCCCTTTCAAGGTCTGTGCCAGGCAGGGGGACTTCACCATCAGGAACTTGCTCAACTTACTACCTGTAAACAAGTACCGTGGGAACGGCGGGGCTGACTGGGACACTTTGTATAGCCTGGGAATAGACAAGGTGATCGCTGATCTCTATTTCACCCTGCCTTTCGATCTCGGGATTGTCGATGCTCGGCAGAAGTTCCTTAGTACTGCAGAACCTGCAGAAGGGCAAGCCGAAGACTTCGGTCACATCTTCGTGGGCGAACCCTACGAGGTGGACTATGAGGCCTCACGGGCAGCAGGAGTAGTGACCGAATACCTGCAGTGGATCGAAATAGCCAAAACCCTGTTGTCAGAGGCTGAGACATATCGCCAGCCAGGCTGGCGATAGGAATGCAGGCGACCTACAGGGACTACACCGCTGAGGATACTTAGGAGTCAGCCTGGGAAATTGGGGCATCCAATACGTACAGCAGAGCACTGCTGACCCTTGGGCAACTGATTAGCTTTTGGTGTTCCTGCGCCTGCTAGCTCTTTTCACAAAGTAGAAGCCCGTGCCCCAACAAAAGCCTATTATTCCCAAGCCAATTGAAAGCTCACTGGTCGAGGTTTTTGTCCCTGAGCTACAGCCACAAGCACCACGCTCGCCTTTCTTCTCAGTAAAGCTGAAGGAATCCGTCCATCCGGCTGTATTCCCCGCTCCATCAACTGCCTTCACCCGCCAGTAGTAAGTCCCCTTTGACAGGGCTTCACCTTCCGCAAGGGTATAAGTGCTCTGGGCAAGCTCTTCCTTAGAGATAATGGGGCTGGAAAAATCAGCATCATCGTCCATCTGTAGGCTATAGTTCGCCCCACTCGGGTCGCTGACATCGCTCCAGTCAAAGGTCGGCGTGGTATCGCTGGTCTTCTCCCCATTAGCCGGAGATTGTAGCGATGGCTTTGGTGGAGCTGTGGTATCAAGGGTAACAATAGTAAAGCTGAAAGAGTCTGTCCATCCAGCCGTATTCCCCACTCCATCAATTGCCTCCACCCGCCAGTAGTAGGTGCCATCTGAGAGGGCTTCAAAAAGGGTATAGGTGCTGCCAATAGACCCTTCTATACCGATGGATCTGATGG
>JBGOXA010000310.1:0-2853 GCA_041478915.1 Dehalococcoidia bacterium | reverse complement strand
TATCATGAACTGCCCCTCGGATTTCCACCCCAGGAAGTTGACAGTTACACTGCACACAAGGCACTTGACAGCCACGGGAAGATAGCACTATAATCGTCCATCACGATTATCACACAGAGGGCAATCGAGTCCCAGAATGCCTTCACCAAGGGTTGAAGTGCGAAATCCCGGCTAAACGAAGAGGAATATAGAAAGGGGGGGAAAATGAACCATAGGTGGAAAACAGTTGCGCTATCCTGTCTCCATGGTCTTCGCCCTGGTGGCTGCGGTCAGCCTCAGTTGCGGCAAGGGGGGAGAGAAGGCAAAGAAAACCATCATCATCGGCAACCTGACAGATCTGACCGGTCCAGCTTCGACTGCTCTGGTGCCTATAAACATGGGCCTGGCAGATATGGTGAAGGAGTTCAATGCTGGCCTTAACCCGGGACCAAAGCTGCCAGAAGGGGTGCAGTTGAAGGTCGAAAGCTACGATGACGCGATGAATCCAGCCAGATTCCTACCTGGCTACGACTGGTTAAAGAGCAAAGGCGCCCAGGTAATTTTCTCGATTCTGAATGATTCTTCGGATGTATTGAAAGAGCCGGCCGCAAGGGACAAGATAGCCGTCTGCGGTTTTGCGAGTGACTTTTACCAGATAGATCCTCCTGGATGGGTATTCGATTTCGATGCTCCTGCTCAGTGGTCGACAAACCTCATAGTGCAATGGGTTTCAGAGAACTGGAACTATACGGCTGAAGGCAGAGCACCCACGATTGCTACTGTGGGCTGGGCTGACGCCTGGGGAGCTGCGTGTGCGGACGGAGTTAAAGCTTATGTTCAAGCTTACCCGACCAAGTTCACTTTGACTGGCACCTATTTGGAGCCGGTGATGACCACGAGCTGGTCCGGGGTGGTATCTAAGACACTACATGTTGACTATGTGATGCTAGCTGCTGACGGCGGGATAGCTCCTTCCACCTTCTGGAAGCAGTACAAGGACGCCGGTGGCACGGGGATAAACATTGATTCAGAGTCGCAGAGCGCTTATGCCGGCTACATAACCGACTATTGTGGCTGGGCCGATCTGGATGGAAAGCTGAATACTCAGGGCTGGGGATTGTGGACCCTGGCGGGCACCGGAACGGTCGGGACGGGTAATTATCCCGTGGTGCAGAGCGATATAAAGTATACGCTAGACGTCTTGAAGAAATACCATCCCAATGACGTTCAGGCCCAGACCAAGGCGGGCATGGGGTACATGGGTGGAACCTCTATGCAGTTTTGCGCCCTTCAAATCGTGGTAGCAGCCATAAATGCGGTGGGAGCCGATAATTTCAACGGCCAGGCCTTTTACGATACGGCCATAAACTACTCGACGACCTGGGCAGGAGATCCGCGCGGTTTCAGCGCCACCAACCGGGTTTTCTGTACTCGCCAGATAGTCGCCAAATGGGATGCCGCAACGCAAAGCCTGATAATGGTAAGCCCTGGCTGGATAGAGGTGCCCCAGATACCTCCGGCGTAGCACGGTAAGTCCTAGCTGGCTGCCTGTGCCGCAGGGGTAATGGCTACTGATAGAAGGGTCATAACTGTGGCTGTCGCATACTCGGCTCAGGTTATGCGGTTGGCTGGCAGGCCAAGCCATTAGCTTTGTTATCCTTGGGCTGTACCAAGAAGCAAGAGAAGTGATAATAGCCCCTGGGTCTGAAATGGCTGTCGGGCCCAGGGGCTTTTGCGTAAGCGCACCAGCGACGTATCTGTTAGATCAGGGGTGATAAAATATAACTAGAGAGCTTCAAACACTCCTGTCAGTCATATGGAGCGACAGCCAGTATTAGGTACCCCCGGATATACGAGGCTATCGTTTCAGGCCCCACCGGGGGCTTGCTGGAGAGTAAGGAGTTGCTGGGAAAAGTGAAGGGGCTGGCCAATCCACTAGTTATTGAAATGTAAGGAGGCATCGTGCAAGGACTGAGGCATCTCTTTCAACCGCTGAAGATAGGCTCTATGGAGGTACAGAATCGAATCGTGATGTCTCCCATGTGCCCAGGATTCGGCGTCGATGATAATGGCTGTGTCACTGAAGAGCTAATCGAGTTCACCGCGGAGCGGGCGCGCAGCCGACCGGGCATGATCACAACCGGGGTAATCCCCGTGAGCTTTATGGGGGGCACTGACGCAATGGAAATGCCTCGAATCTACGACCCCAAAGCGCTGCCCAGCCTGGAACGGTGGGTAAAGGCAGTACATCGGTACGGGGATGTAAAATTCGGAGCACAGCTGTGTCATTGCGGTCCGTCTCACTCTTACTTCAAGCCCATGGAGGCAGTGGCCGCCTCAGCAGTTCCTGGCCTGGCAGAGCTCCTGGTCAAGGTGCCAGTGAGAGAGGCAACCAGAGATGAATTGAAGGAGTGTGTCCGGGACTTTGCTACAGCCGCCGAGCGAAGCCTGAGCGTAGGATTTGACTACATAGAGATTCAGGCCGCCCATGGCTACCTCATAAACACCTTCCTCTGTCCCTACTACAACCGCAGGACTGATGAGTATGGTGGCAGCTTCGAGAATAGGATAAGGTTCTTGCTCGAGATCGTACGTGGAATAAGAAATCGGATTGGCTACGGAGTGCCCCTCGGCGTGCGGATAAACGGAGACGATTTCATCGGAGAGGAAGGGTGGCACGTCGCTGACCTGTGCCGATTGGCCCCTATGCTAGAGCACGAAAGTGTTAACTACATAAGCGTAACAGTGGCTGGCACTTCGATCCATAGTAGCCAGTACATGATCGCATCGATGTACCAAGAGCAGGGCTTCAACGCTGGCTTCAGCGAGGAAGTCAAAAAGCAGGTCTCCATCCCTGTGGCTGTTGTTGGAAGG
>JBGOXA010000101.1:0-6475 GCA_041478915.1 Dehalococcoidia bacterium | reverse complement strand
CTACCGCCCTCAGAAGGGAGAAATCTACTTCGAGGAAAAGCGGATCACCAAACATCGGCCGGACAAGATTGCTCAGCTTGGCATAAGCAGGACTTTCCAGAATATCCAGCTTTATGCCAGTCTAACCGTGGTGGACAACTTGATGGCAGCCAGGCACTTCCGTTTCAAGTCCAACTGGCTTGAGGGGGCTTTCTACTTCGGAAGGCCACACAGAGAAGAAATAAAACACCGCAAGGCGGTAGAGGAAATTATTGACTTCCTGGAGGTAGAGCGATGGAGGAAGTCAGTGGTGGCCATGCTCCCTTATGGTCTACGTAAGAGGATTGACTTGGGCAGAGCGCTGGCCCAGGAACCGAAACTGTTGCTCCTGGATGAACCTATGGCCGGTATGAATATGGAAGAAAAGGAAGATATGGCAAGGTTCATCCTGGACGTACAGGAAGAGAAGGGGATCACCATCGTCCTCATTGAGCACGACATGGGCGTGGTTATGGACATAACTGACAGAATAGTTGTCCTCGATTTTGGACGAAAAATTGCGGAGGGGGTCCCCGAGGAGATAAAGGCCAATCCGGACGTGATTAGGGCTTACTTAGGCGAGCAATAGGACTTCCGATCAGGGTGGAGGTGATTTATGGCATTGCTGGAGCTGAACAATGTTGAAGTAAAGTATATGGATGTCATCCTGGTGTTGAGAGGGGTTTCCTGCGCGGTTGAAGAGGGGAGCGTCGTTGCTTTGCTGGGGGCCAACGGTGCCGGCAAGAGCACAACCCTCAAGGCTATCTCCGGTTTGCTTAAGACTGAGGGGGGGAAGGTGACCGATGGAAGCATCGTATACAAGGGTGAGAAGATACATAATGGAAACCCGGAGGATATAGCCAGAAAAGGGATTATCCAGGTTCTAGAAGGTAGAAGGGTGCTGGAACACCTGACGGTGGAAGAGAACTTAAGGGCAGGGGCTTATGTTGCCGGTAATGGGGCTAGGTTGAAGGAAGACCTGGACAGGATCTATGCCTACTTCCCGAAGCTCAAGGAACTCCGCAACCAGACGAGTGGCTACCTCTCTGGGGGAGAACAGCAGATGCTGGTGGTGGGAAGAGGTTTAATGTCCCACCCGACGCTTATGCTTCTGGATGAGGCCTCTCTGGGCCTTGCCCCCCTTCTGGTACAGGAGATTTTCCAGATATTGAAACGAATCAACGAAGAAGAGAAGGTTTCCCTGCTCCTCGTCGAGCAGAATGCCCGGGCTGCCCTCGGCCTGGCCAAACACGGCTATGTAATGGAGACTGGCAGGATAGTTCTCGACGACGCTGCAGAGAATCTTATCAATAACGCCGATGTAAGGGAATTCTACATGGGGCTCAGTGCCGTCGGCGAAGCGAAGAGCTATCGTGACCTAAAGCACTACAAGCGAAGAAAGAGGTGGATGGGCTAAACCGAGCCCAAGCAGGCACCATTAGGCTGTTTCAGGAAGGGGAGGCCTCCTCCCCTTCTCTTTTTCTTGAGAACAAGGAGGAAAAGTCACCATCAAATTCCTTCAGAAAGGCATGGATATCTATTATGTCGTCTGAACTGACAGTTCTGGAGAACTGTTTCTGCTCGGCTTCAGTCAGGTCAGTCACCACCTCCGGTAGCTTGCCTTCCTTAAAGACCGCTGCTACTAAGCCCTGGCTCTTGCAGGAAGGACAAAAGACAGACAGGAACCACAGATCCTCTCTGTGTCCTAAAACATTGATATTGGCTGGTTCGTAGCGCTGGCCACAGACGCCACACTTCATATTGGAAAGCAATTTCCTGATGAATTTATCATCCATCGTCTTAATTAGTCCCTATCGTCTTCAGCCTTACCTTTACCCAGGTCCTTCAGATCAAGGCTGTTAATGAAATCGCTAAAGGCAGACAACTTGCGTAGCTCCTCCTCGGTTACCTCCCCACTTCCGCCAGCGTTGGCTGCCTTGGTGCCAGGCATGGGTTTCCCCGTTGCCTGATCGAAAATAATCCCCGCTTTTTCTAAGACAGTCTCCTCAGCATAAATGGGAACTTTCGTCCTCACTGCGATCGCAATGGCATCGCTCGGCCGGGAATCGATATCTATCTCTCCACTGTCGACGCCGAGGTTGATCTTGGCGTAAAAGGTATCATTCAGAAGATCGCAGACCACAATGAAATTCACCTTCGCCCCCAAAGTACCGATCATAGTGCACAACAGGTCGTGAGTCAGAGGACGGGGCACGGTAACATCTTGCAACTTTATCGCTATGGCGTCTGCCTCTGAAGGCCCAATCCAGATGGGTAAGTACCGCTCCGCATTGCGCTCCTTCAGTATCACTACCCGCTGGGAATTCACCACGCTTACCCTAATGCTATCAATAGTCATCTCGACCATTTCCCCGCCTCCTACTCCTAAGGGTGTACACCTTGATTTTAGACGCGGACGGTCGCCCTGTCAAATCGATCGTCCTGGACGAATCCGTGCACCCTTGCCTTCGGGGCTTCATTCGCAAGCTAAGGCCGGAGATATCTCAATAGGCACCGGGCAGCAACCTTCCCTTTTGGAGCCATTTTGATTATACTGTGACTGCGGCATCCTTGTAGTGAGTGCTGCCACTCTTATCAGCGGCTCACTTGAAGCCGCCACCGTGCCTATGCGCCACCGAATGTAGCTGCGATTTATTGAAGGAGGGCGGTCTGATGCGGAACTACAACGCTGACCAGATATGTAATGTAGTCTTACTTTCTCACTGTGGAGCGGGGAAGACCTCCCTGTCCGAAGCATTGCTGTTCACCACCGGAGCCATCCCTCGGATGGGCCGGGTAGGTGATGGATCCACTGTTTCCGATTACGATCCAGACGAGATAAAGCGCCAGATCAGTATTAACCTCTCTCCCCTCCACTGCGAATGGAAAGATACCAAAATCAACTTGCTCGATACCCCCGGCTATGCCGATTTTATCGGCGCAGTTAAGGCCGGAATGCGGGTAGCTGAGGGGGCAGTTATTGTTGTCTGTGCCGCCTCTGGTGTAGAGGTCGGTACTGAGCTGGTATGGCAATATGCCGAGGAAGGCTCAATGCCTCGCCTCATTTTCATCAACAAGATGGATCGGGAGAACGCCGATTTCTACAAGGTAGTGGAGCAGATTCGAAAAAGCTTCGGCACCAGGTGTGTTCCTATCCAGTTGCCCATCGGCTCACACACCACCTTTCAGGGCATAATAGATTTGATTGGTATGAGAGCTTACAGCGGGGACAAGCAGCAGGAGGGGGACATCCCTACCTCCATGGGGAGCGAAGCCACTTCCTTCCGTGACAAACTGACAGAGGCCGTAGCCGAATTAGATGATGATCTCACCGTTAAGTATCTGGAGGGGCAGGAGATAACTTCGGAGGAGATTTCGCGCGTTCTGGCACAGGGAGTCAAGACCGGTAAGATAGTCCCCATTTTGACTGGCTCGGCATTGCAGACCGTGGGCATGGGACGCCTTCTGGACACCGTTTGCCATTACCTGCCATCACCAAGAGAAGCGGGGCCAATTAAACCGGATGAAGGTTCCCCCTTAAGTGCCCTGGTGTTTATGACCAGTGCCGACCCGTACGTGGGTAAGCTGACCCACTTCCGGGTCTACTCCGGTTCCATTCAGAGCAACTCTCAAGTATGGAATGGTACCAAGGGGCAGATGGAAAGGATAGGCCAGCTCTTTATGTTTCAAGGCAAGACACAAGAAGCTGTGCCTAAAGTGGTCGCTGGGGATATCGGTGCTGTGGCTAAGCTGGCGGTGACTGCCACCAGCGATACCCTTTGTACCAAAGAGAATCCCACCAGTCTCGAGGCGATCAAATTTCCTGAGCCGGTATTCAGTGTCGCCATACGTCCCAAGACCAAGGTGGACGTAGATAAGCTCGGCACTGTGCTGCCCAGACTGGCTGAGGAAGACCCCACTCTCCAGGTGCGCCGCGACCCAGATACAGCGGAGACCATCCTTTCCGGCATGGGTGACTCGCACGTGGAGGTGGTGGTGGATAGGATGCAGCGGAAGTTTGGCGTCGGAGTTACCGCCGAGACTCCCAAGGTCCCCTACAAGGAGACCATTACCACCACCATCCAGGCAGAATACAAGCACAAGAAGCAAACGGGAGGACACGGCCAGTACGGGCATGTTTTCTTGAAGCTGGAACCTCTGCCTCGGGGCAGCGGCTTCGAGTTCGCCGAGAAGGTGGTCGGTGGGTCAGTGCCGAAGAACTACATACCCGCGGTGGAGAAAGGCGTCCTCGAAGCTCGCCATGAAGGCATTTTGGCCCGCTTCCCCGTGGTTGATGTCAGGGCAACCCTCTTCGATGGCAGCGCCCATGCGGTAGACTCATCGGAAATATCCTTCAAGATCGCCGGGGCGCAGGCCCTCAAGAAGGGGCTTACTCAGGGAAATCCAGTCCTGATCGAGCCGATAATGCGTCTCCAGGTTGTGGTGCCCGAGGCCTTCATCGGTGACATCATCGCCGATCTCAATACCAAGCGGGCCAGGGTGCTCGGGATGAATCCGACGGACGGGAAGCAGGTGATTGAGGCCCAGGTGCCCCTGGCCGAGGTTCAGAGGTATTCAATAGACCTGAGGTCCATCACCCAGGGTCGAGGCACTTATAAGATGGAATTCAACCATTACGAAGAAGTCCCCTCTTATCAGACCGACAAGATCGTCAAAGAGCGCACCGCTGAGAAAGCGTAGCGAGCTCGGCATCAACCCTAGACAACGCTCCGATGCCGGCTCGAATCCCGGTCGGGGAGCCGGAGTATAAGGGAAAACGCATTTTCACTTATGCCAAAGTGAATTTGAAGGGAGACATCTATGACATGTCCATACTTAAAGCAGCGACCGGGGAAGATTTATCGTGAGCTAGGCAGCGACAAACCTCTAAGAGGTGAGCGGGAATGGAATTGCACTCTTGGTAGGCTCAAAGGTATCCCAAAAGATGAAGATATTCTTGATCGTTGTAGGGCATTACCAAATACAGCTACGGAAGCGGATTGCCCCTTGAAGAAAGAGGGGTTGGTAGACTAGAAAGGCCAGATGACAAGTTCTCGCTTTTCTCCAGAGAATGACATCGATCTTGGGGGGACACATGAGATGGCCGCCAATCGAGATTTGGATCATTTGATTGAAATCTTGAAAAGCCGAAAAAATAGAGCTGTACGAGTAGAGGCGTCTCGACAGCTTCAGGATTATGGGGATGCCGCCGTTGAAAGATTGGGAGCACTCCTAATGGAGTCTAATGGAGTAGCAAGCGTAGGGTGGGTGCAGCACAGCGAAACCCACCACACCAGGAAAAGGTGGGTTTTGTTTCACTCCACCCACCCCACCAGAACTCGTACAGCGGGTTGTACAATAGCTAGAACTTTTTCCCTTACTTTCGATATACCCTAGTAGGCTTGCTCGAGTCTCTGCGGGTGAGCCGCGTATGATGGAAAGTAGAACTTTTCCCAACATTTTTGACTTCATCGTATAGAAGAGTGGGAAAAATTTGCTAGTAAGAATGTTGGCATAGATTTAGCATCTTAACTCATGATTCGCAAAGAATCATTTAGCCAGCCTTCTTATAGCTTCTTCTGCTGAGATAATTATATTAGTGTTGAGCGACTTTAACAATTGGGACTTGTTCTTGTATCGAAATGTGTCTAGAACCCAAGGATATTTTTTCAGGCTTTCAAACATGCCATATTCCTTAGAAGAATGCCTAAGTATAGGTAAAATAGGTACACTGAGTGTGGGAATAATAGACTGAAGTTCTTGAGGTACGCTTTTGGGTTCGGTTAAATCAACGATGATGAAATGAGAAAGGTGGGCAAGTATTGAGACAGTCTCAGTAAGGTCACGGGAGCTGGGTGGCCTAAAATCAAACATTATTGGCGAGTAGTCATAGTTTCGTAGTTCTGCTCGCAGGGCATCTAATGTGGGCTTTAATTTTGCGCTGAAACGACCGAGGATTAGAACAACTTTCGAAGTAATTGTATCTATGATACCACGTATTTTCTCATTTTGTATAAGTAAATGAATAAATTGAGCAACCTCAATATTATCAACAGTAATTCGGGATTTGTCGTATCTGCTAATAATAAGGTCATTTTGAATACAGTTATCCAATTCGACATCCCAAGCCGAAAGCCCATAAACACGGCAATTAGTTAGGTTGGCATTCTGTAGATTAGCTTCTACCATAATTGAATTGGAGATGTCAGCATCGCTGAGATTAGCTCCACTTAAGTTAGATTCAATTAGATTTGCGTAACGGAGGTCTGCTTTGTGTAAATCGGCACCAATTAAGGTAGATAAGCGAAGGTTGGCGCCGGAAAGAATGGCTCCTGACAAATTCGCATTTTTGAGGTAAGCTTTTCGCAAATTCGTATCGTGTAGGTTGAGGTGGACCCCTTCATTAGGACAGGATAGAGGCTATATTAAGAGCGGGTCCCGCTGTCATCCTCATGGT
>JBGOXA010000193.1:0-4267 GCA_041478915.1 Dehalococcoidia bacterium | reverse complement strand
GAGTGCCGCAGCGATGAGGAAGTGTGCATTGGGGCGCTCCACTGACAGAATCGGTGAACAATCAACCCTGACATTTTCCCTGGACAACGACACGATATGGGTGCCCTCTCGGAAAGGACTTCCTTCTGGAGCACTGGCACACACACCCTGAGCCTTCCCGCCAGCCCCAAATTCTATCACGAAACCGCATAATCCACCTCAGTGCAATAACCCCCCAGCCGCATCGCCTTGACATCAATTCCAATAGGCAGTTTAATATAACCATCGTAGTGTAGTCTACCCCCAACCTGGAAGCCTTCGGACAGAAAGCGAGGTGAAGGTCATTTCCAATTTAATACTGATCCCTGTTGGCTTGGCTTGTTTGGTATTGGGGGGCGTGATTGCGTACTTGTTCAGGCAGATCGCGGCCAGCCGCCGGGTTCGCTCAGCAAAGGAGGAAGCCGAGAAACTTCTCGCTGAGGCAACGGAAAAGCAGAAGACTATCCTTCTCGAAGCTAAAGAAGAAGCCGTCAACATCAAAGGCGAGGCAGAGGCCAGCTATCGGGAACGCCGTGCCGAGTTGCAACGGGTGGAGCGGCGCTTGGGACAGAGGGAGGAGAACCTGGACCGCAGAGATGAGGGGCTTCAGCGCCGGGACAGCCAAATCTCTAACAAGGAAAAAGAAGTGGAGAAGACACGGCTTCGGGCAGAAGAGCTGAGACAGAAACAACAGCGTGAGCTGGAGTTGGTGGCCAACATGTCTTCTGCTGAGGCCAAGGAAATCCTGCTTCATCGGGTAGAGGCCGAGATCGGCGATGAAACCTCAAGGCGTGTGCGTGACATGGAAGCCAAGGTGAAAGAGGAAAGCAGCAGCAAGGCGCGGGATATCCTGGCTCAGGCAATGCAGCGTTGCGCCACTGAAGTAGTGGCCGAGAGCACTGTTTCGTCTGTGCCTCTTCCTAGCGACGAGATGAAGGGGCGCCTTATTGGACGCGAGGGACGTAACATCAGGGCCTTGGAACACGCTACAGGGGTGGACCTCATCATTGATGATACCCCCGAGGCGGTTTCTCTGTCTTGCTTCGACCCGGTGCGCCGGGAGATTGCTCGTGTTGCCCTGGAGAGACTCATTCTCGACGGTCGAATTCATCCCGGTCGCATTGAGGAAATGGTACAAAGAGCCAGGAATGAGGTGGAGGCCACTATCCAGACTGAGGGAGAGCAAGCAGCGGCCAAGGTAGGAGTACCTGGTTTGGCCCCTGAGCTTATCAGGGTGCTGGGGAGGCTCAAGTACCGCTTTAGCTACGGACAGAACGTCCTGATGCACAGTGTCGAGGTTGCTCTTCTTGCCGGGATGATGGCCGCTGAGATAGGGGCCAGGGTTAACATTGCCAAGAAAGCTGGGCTACTTCACGATATCGGCAAGGCAGTGGACTTCGAGACCGAAGGTCCTCATGCCCTGATCGGCGCTGATGTCGCCAGGCAATGGGAGAAATCGCCGGAGGTGGTGGATGCCATTGCTGGGCACCACGGTGAAGCACAGATGACAAGCGCAGAGGCTTTCCTGGTCTCTGCGGCTGATGCCATCAGCGGAGCGAGACCTGGAGCAAGACGTGAATCACTGGAACAATACCTCAAGCATTTGGAAGCCCTGGAGGCCATAGCGAATGGTTTCCCCGGGGTAGAGAAGTCCTATGCCATACAGGCTGGTAGAGAGATTCGCATCATGGTTAAACCGGAAGAAATCGACGATCTTAGCGCAATGAGACTTGCCCGCGACATAGCAAAGAAAGTGGAAGAAAGTCTGAACTATCCAGGCCAGGTAAAGGTCACTGTTATCAGGGAGACGAGGGCGGTAGACTACGCCAAGTAGAGGGTCCGGGAGCCTATTGCGGTTATTAGTAATCGGCGATGTCATCGGCAGGCCTGGCAGAAGGGCAGTGGAAAGCCTGGTTCCAGGCCTGCGTCGTGACTTGCAGTTGGATTTGGTCATTGCCAATGCTGAGAATGCTGCCGGTGGCAAGGGCTTGACCCCTGTCACCGCTGATGAGCTTCTCCAGTCTGGTATCGATGTCTTGACCTCGGGCAACCATATCTGGGCACAGAAAGAGATCTTCCCTTATCTTGCTGGTGATCCCCCTGTCGTCCGCCCGCTGAACTATCCCCCTGGCGTTCCTGGTCGAGGCTACTTGTGGTGGAAAACAGTCCTGGTAGTCAATCTGATAGGACGTACCTTCATGGGTGATGTCGACTGCCCTTTCCGGATAATGGATCAGTTGCTGGCGGGGCTGCCGAAAGTGCCTTCGGCCATCGTCGTTGACTTTCATGCTGAGGCAACCTCGGAGAAGAATGCTCTGGGGCGTTACCTTGACGGCAGGGTCAGCGCTGTTTTGGGGACTCATACCCACGTGGGGACTGCCGACGCCCGCATCTTGCCTCACGGCACAGCTTTCATTACTGACATCGGCATGGTGGGCCCTATTGACTCGGTCATCGGCGATGACGTCGACGAGGTAATCCGTCGTTTCCTCACCCAGCTACCCCACCGCCTGTCAGTAGGAAAAGGCCCCGTCCTTTTCAATTCCGTTTTGCTAGAGATAGACCAGACCACCGGAAAGGCGACGAGTATCACCCGTGTTGATAGACAAGTCGAGTAGATGGTGAAGACCGATCTTCATCTCCACACTACAGCTTCAGACGGGCGCTTTAGTCCTCAGGAACTCGTAAAGTCAGCGGCAAGCCTGGGATTAGCGGTTATCGCCATTACTGATCACGATTCCGTCGATGGAGTTGCCCCTGCCCTGGCAGCAGCACAGGAATACCCTGGCCTTCGGGTTATCCCCGGCGTCGAAGTCAGCACTGACGTTCCTCACGGGGAAGTTCATGTTCTGGGCTATTTCATCGATCACCGCGATCCTGAGCTGATGAGCGTTCTGGAGAGGCTTCGCAATTCGCGAGAGGTCCGGGGCCAAAAGATGGCGGCCAAATTAGCCGATTTGGGCGTCCCCGTTGAGTGGCAGAGGGTACGGCAGATAGCCGGAAGAGGTTCTGTGGGACGGCCTCACATTGCTCAGGCCCTTCTTGAGCGGGGCCATGTTTCTTCTCTCAAAGAAGCTTTTGCTAAGTATATCCGCCGAGACGGGCCGGCATATGTAGAACGAGAAAAGATGACTCCTGAGCAAATGGTGGAGTTAATTGCAAAGGCAGGTGGATTGCCAGTGCTTGCTCATCCCAGCAACATAGAACATTTGGAGGAATTTATAACTCGACTTCAAAAGGTAGGGCTAGTAGGCATTGAGGCCTACTACAATGACTATCCTCAGAAGGTAGTGAAATACCTTGCCTCCTTGGCCAGCAAGTACGGCCTGGTGGCCTCCGGCGGGAGCGATTATCACGGGCTGGGAAACCTCGACGAGACTCCGATGGGTGGGGTGGCAGTCCCTGTGGAATGCGTAGCGAAGCTGTTCTCCCTTGTGGGGCAAAAAGCCCCTGCCTAGTTGCCGAAAAGGCTTTTGGATGAAGTGCGCCGCTCACCCCGAAGTAGACACCAACCTGGCCTGTGGCAGGTGTGGCACTCCCATTTGTCCCAAGTGCCTGGTGCAGACTCCTGTAGGCATGCGCTGCCCGAAGTGCGCTCGCCTCAAGCGCCTACCTACCTATGCAATCGCTCCGCAGCAGTACCTCAAAGCCCTTGGGGTGGGATTGGGGTCCTCCCTTGTCCTCGGTATTGCCTGGGCAAGCCTCTGGAGTCTTGTTTCGTTTTTCAATTTTTTTGTGGCGGCCGGTGTAGGCTACGCCATAGCTGAAGTGCTTAGTCTCTCGGTTAATCGCAAGCGCGGCCGGGATTTGCAGATTATAGGTGCCGTCTGCGTGCTCATCAGCTTCACCGTAGCCAATGTCGGACTCTCCGGAGGTGCGCTTACCTTCTTTGACGACTTCAGCCTCTATGACCTTGCAGCGCTGGCCATAGGTACCATTGTGGCTGTCACAAGTCTGCAGTAGATAGCTTCCTCGACATTCTGGCGGGAAATCAGAAGTGGAACTGATAGACCTTCTTTATCAGGTATTGGCATCCCCTACTATGGCATTTCGGCTGGTGAGCCAAAAGAAACCTTTGGGGTGGGCAATAGGGGCAGCCCTCTTGCCTTCCGCAGTCGTTGCCCTTGTTCTCCTTCCCCATCCCCCTCGCCTGGCAGAGGTAATATTCGGGCTGGAAAAAGGAAGCCTAAACGCTGCCCCATGGTGGCTCCTCTGGCTAAGTGTCTTCCTGGTGACCCTAGTCATAGAG
>JBGOXA010000179.1:0-4437 GCA_041478915.1 Dehalococcoidia bacterium | reverse complement strand
CTCCCTGGCCCGCCTGGCTGCGTCACCGAACTGCTCTATGATATGCTCGATCTCCGCGATGCTAAGCTCCCGACAGATCTGCTTGTGGCTGTGGGACAGGATAACAGACGGGCCCACCGGCTGGATCCCATAGAAGAAAGAGACTGACTCCGGCCCTGGATGAGAAATCTGCGGCACTACCCTGGACCCGTGGGCGTGGACGGCATCTGCCAACTGTCGCATGCCGGGGATAAGCTTGTCATCCCACAGGCCGACAGTATGTTGTACATAGGGAAACGAGCCATCGATTGAGGTGACTTCCAGGATAATCAACGCTGCCCCGCCCCTGGCCCGGGCCTCGATATAGGCTTTGTACCGTTCAGAGATACTGCCATCAGCATTGGCATAGTTGGTGGCCATGGGAGCCATGGCAACGCGGTTTTTTAGTTCCATGGAATTGATTTTGATAGGACTGAACAGCTTCTGTAACGATCTCACCCTTTAATCCTCCTTCCCTTCACTCGGAATAGACCCTGCCCCCTATATTCAGCTATATCTTGCAAGCGATACTCATGGCATCAGCAATAGCTTTCTTTATCAAGCCCAACCCAGTGCAATCGCCAGCGAGGTAAACTTCCGGAACTTTGCCCTCTAGCGCCTGACTCAACTCCATATTGGGTTTCACCTCTCCAGCCAGGATCACGGTATCGGCCACGATGGCTTGCCTTTCGCCATCTTTGAGCTTGATGACAACGCCTTTAGCCATTATCTCCTCGCATTGCACACCGGTGAGCACGGTCACTCTTGCCTCGGCAAGGTGGCCTACAAGCTCCCCACGCCGCTTAATTCCTATTTCTGGAGCTATCATCTCCCCGCCTTCCAGGAGGGTTACCTTTCTACCTCTTGCCGCCAGAAATCCGGCCAGTTCACAGCCGGCCAGGTCGCCACCGATGACGACGACCCCTTGCCCCAGAGGCATCCATACCTTCGTCAGCCATCTGACGCGTGACGGATTCAGGAAACGCTGCAGGAACGGAGCAGCCAGATATAAGGCGGCTCTTTGCCAGCCAGCCAGCTTCTTAGCCCTGTCTCCTTTGAAACGTCCAGTCAGCATCTGCTTTAGCTCAGCACCACTAAGGACGTTGCGCCGGTCATCCCCCTTGATGCTAGGTGCTACCAGGTGGGGCCCCAGAGCCACTATGGCCACGTCAGGCTTGGTACCCTCGATGAATTCCGGCGTGACCTCCTGCCCGAGCCTGACCTTTATGGGCAGCTTGTTGACCTGGGTAACCAGGTAGCGGAGAAAGTCCTCGTTATCAGGGTGGACTGTGGAGGCAAAGAACAACGATCCGCCCAGCCGACGCTCCTTCTCGTAGAGCGTTACCTGATGGCCTCTTAACGCAGCCACCCTGGCTGCCTCCATGCCTGCTGGCCCGCCTCCCACTATCATTACCTTCTTGGCCTTCTGCGCCCGGTCAAGCTTGTACTCACCCTCATGCCCCATGGCGGCATTTACAGCACAGCTAAGTACCTGTGTATCGTTCTGCGAGTCAAAGCAGTTTTCACAAGAGATACATCGCCTGATATCTTCGAATTTCCCCTCCATCGCCTTTTGTGGCAGATCGGGATCAGCCAGCACGGGTCGCCCCATAACTATCAGGTCCGCCTCATTTCGTCGCAGTATCGCCTCGGCAAATAGTGGGTCATGGATTCTGCCCACCACCATCACTGGCACATTGACTACCTTCTTCACCGCCGCCGCAGCCGGCACATTAAGACCCGGTGGATAGGTGGAGCCGGCGATTATCCCCGTGGTCAGACGGTCAATTACACCACCAGAGATATGGAAGGCATCCACCCCGGCTTGAACCAGCATTGGAGCAATCTGCTGCGTCCCCTGGATGTCTCGGCCACCCGGTGCTCGTTCATCACCGGAGATTCGAATCGTCAAGGGGAAGTCCTGCCCGGCCTTGGCCTTCATGCTTTTGATAACCTCTATGGGGAACCTGAGACGCCCCTCAACTGAGCCGCCGTAGGCATCAGTCCGCTTATTGCGTAAGGGCGAGAGGAAAGAGCCTGCCAGCATATAACTGTGAGCACAATGAAGCTCCATCCCATCGTAGCCGGCTTCCCTGGCCCGCCTGGCCGCTTCACCGTACATTTGGACGATAGCTTCAATTTCCTCCACGGTAAGCTCCCGGCACACCTGGTCAGTCATTTCACAGCGAACAACAGACGGGCCCACAGGTTGAATGTTGTAGTAGAAGCCAGAAAGTGACTCCGGCCCCGTATGCGAAATCTGCGGCATCACCTTGGCTCCGTGGGCATGTATCGCCTTGGTCAGCTCCCTATGGCCGGCAATAAACTTGTCGTCATACAGCCCCAGGGAGAACGGCTGGTACTTATGCGGGCGGTCCACAGTGCAGACTTCCAGGGTAATGAGCCCCACACCACCCCTGGCCCGCGCCTCAAAATAGTCTATCTGCTTCTGCGTTACGGTCTCATCCTGAGCAGCCAGCAGCGTCGTCATAGGGGACATGACGAGTCGGTTTTTCAACTCCATAGTTCCGATCTTGATAGGGCTGAACAACTTGGTAAGTGATGCCACTTTTGACCCTCCCTCTCTTGAACAGTCGGTCAGCCTGACACCATACGCCGGATAGGGCTAAGACAAAGCAAGCTGGCGGCGGCTTGCCTAAGCCCGGCCGACCAGCATAATTCGCGTGTCACCTGCGTATCAACCCGGCCTTCCGTACTAGCCGAATAGTACAGACAAAGCAGGCACAATGTCAAGTTATAAAGAGAGGTCGTTTAGCAACGAAGTCTCTATGTTTTCCCGTCTCCTGAAAGGCGATTCTTCAGCCTTGGAGTTCTGACCAGGATAGAGCTTTAGCTCTGTCCGTGCGTTTCGGAGGGTTTAAAGCCCCTTCCTATGAAGAGGCCACTTAATTTTGAAAGACCTCTTTTGTGCTTCATTTTGGGAGTTTTCTTAGCTCCTTTTGGTTGGTTCACCCCCACTTACCTGGTAGAATCCGCTCAGATAGGAGGGCTCCATGCGAATAGCGAATCAGCCTACCTTTGCCACATAGGAAGTATCGCTATGAAAAGGAGACAAACTCAGGAACGGGACCCGCATGCGGTGGGAGAAGAACGCGACGCCCTTATACCAGCGAGTATTTCTTCACAAGCGCCTTTGCCTCGCTAGAGCCCTTCCACCCCTCCACACGGCTCTCCTTGCCCTCAAGCATCTTATAAGTGTGGAAGAAGTTCTCGATTTCCAAAAGCCAGTGTTTCTGTAGACCGCTAATATCGTCTATGCCTTTGAATCTGGGATCAGCAACCGGAACAGCCAGGACTTTTTCGTCGGTACCTTTTTCATCCCTCATAAGTAGGACACCAATAGGTCTGATCTGCACCCGACAACCCGGGAACGTTGGTTCCTCCACAATGATGAGAACGTCCAAGGGATCGCCATCGGGGGCCTTCGTTTCTGGAATAAAACCGTAATCAGCTGGATAATGTACCGAGGAGAAAAGCACCCGATCAAGGCGGATCACCCCTGTAGCATGGTCAACTTCATATTTGTTGCGGCTGCATTTGGGAATCTCAACGATGGCTTCTATCGTTTCGTTGCTGTCTTCCATCGCTGCCGCCTTTCCCGCACCGTGCTCCTAACTTGATTATAGCAGGTCACCGCTGCATCAGAAAGGAGCCCACACCTGAGTCATACCTCCGAGCCTAAGGGCACTGCCGCACACGGAAAAGTTGAATTCGTTCCAAGATTGACAGGATAAGATCAAAAATCAGACCAGAGCCTCCCGTATTGCGTCAAAATAAAGTGTTACCCAACTGGCATCGTTGCGTCATAAATAGGTGTTACCGAAGTGTCATGGTCTTTCGTCTTCATGCGCTGTGGGGTAGGATGCTCAACCAGGTCCCATAAGCGCTCTAGATTGTCGTTGAGCTGTCGTAGGAGGAGGGTGGGGTTGAGGCCGTGGTAAGTAGCTGCCAACTGACCTCGCTTCTCCTCTGTCAGTACACCGGACTTCAGTAATCTCTGGTAAGGTGTCAAAGCTGGGCTGTAGAATTTCTTGACTCTAGCTCCCTGCCTGGCCTTGGCGATGAGTTTCATTGATGGCTGAAAGAAGTTCACATAGAGGCACAGAATCTGATAGACGCGGTCCATGGTTTCCAGGGCCACTCGTGAAGAGTAGCGGTCGTAGCTCACTAACCGCCGTACCACTGACCAGTCCTTTTGCTCTACATGGCAGCTATCATTCTTCTTGTAGGAGCGAGAGCGAGTGAAGGTAATGCCCTCCCTCTGACAATATCCATACAGGTGCTGATTAATAAACTCACTGCCATTGTCCGAGTCCAATCCCAGGAGGGGGAAAGACAGGCGCTGACGCACTTTGTGGATGGCGCCACCGACTCGATCCTGGCCTTTCCCCCATACTG
>JBGOXA010000137.1:0-5397 GCA_041478915.1 Dehalococcoidia bacterium | reverse complement strand
GTAATAAAGCACCGGGCGTATGCTCAGGAAATCCAGGCAACGATTGCCGGCAGGGCAACCCATCCTATCGGTGGTCTGCCTGGAGGAATGAGCAAACCCATCACTGAGGAAGAACGCAAGAGCTTTGAGGAGAAGGCCCGGTCATGTGTTGAGTTTGCCAAGTTTTCCCTCAAGCTGTTCAATGATGTGGTATTGGCCAACAAGGCATACGTGGACTTGATTTTGGGCGACATCTATACCATGAAGAGCTACTATATGGGCCTGGTGGACGCCAACAACAAAGTGAACTTCTATGATGGCGATATACGGGTGATTGACCCAGATGGGAAGGAAGTAGCCAAGTTCAAGCCATCCCAATATCTGGATTACATCGGCGAACATGTTGAGCCGTGGTCCTATCTTAAATTCCCCTTCCTGAAGAAGATCGGCTGGAAGGGATTTGTGGAGGGCAAGGACAGCGGAGTCTACCGGGTGGCTCCTCTGGCGCGCTTGAATGTGGCTGATGGTATGGCCACGCCTCTGGCTCAGGAAGAATACGAGAGGATGTTCAAGACGCTGGGGGGCAAGCCGGTTCATGCTACCCTCGCCATGCACTGGGCCAGGCTGGTCGAACTGCTGTATGCTTCCGAGAGGCTTCTGGAGCTTTGCCAGGACAAGGAGATCACCAACCCGACGGTGAGGACCATCCCCACCGCCACTCCCGACGAGGGGGTGGGGGTCGTGGAAGCTCCGCGAGGCACTCTTTTCCACCATTACCAGACCGATAAGCAGGGCATGGTCACCAAGGTCAATCTCCTGGTGGCCACGGGGAACAACCATGCAGCCATATGCATGTCCGTAAAGAAAGCCGCGCAGGGGGTGATCAAGAAGGGCAAGGTGGTCAGCGAAGGGCTACTGAACATGGTAGAGATGGCCTTCCGTGCCTATGACCCTTGCCTTGCCTGTGCTACTCATTCGCTACCGGGGCATATGCCTCTTGAGGTCACCATCAGGGACCCCAAAGGTAATGAGATAGAAAGGATAAGCCGTCGCCCGTCTCATCTCCCAAGGCCCTGATAATAATGCTGAAATCCCCCTTGGAGGGTTTAGGATGAAGACGAAAAGTAACCTGGAAAGGATACTCGAGGCAGGACATTTTGCTGTCACTGCCGAAATTGGTTCCCCTCAGAATGCAGAGCCAGAGCTGATAAGGGAAAAGGCTAGACTTATCAAAGGTTGCGTTGATGCCTTTAACGTCCCTGACGGACAGGCAGCAGTAGTGGCGATGGGAAGCTGGGCAGCTTGCCTTATAGGGATGGGGCAGGGCCTTGATCCTATTGTGCACATGACCTGCCGTGACAGAAATCGCATTGCCCTTCAAATGGATGTCCTGGGTATTTCTGCCTTTGGCGTGAATAATGTGCTTTGCCTCTCTGGGGACCCTATTTCTTATGGAAACCATCCCCAGGCAAAGTCCGTGCTAGACCTCGATTCTATACAACTGATCAGAATGGTTAAAGGGCTCCGGGATGAGAAGAGATTTGAAAATGGGGAGCTTCTGGTGGGAAGGGAGCCCAGGCTTTATATTGGGGCGGTAGTCAATCCCTTTGCCGAATCTCCGGAGCGTGAAGTGTCTCGCCTCAAAGAGAAGATTACAGCCGGGGCAGATTTTATTCAGACTCAGCCTGTGTACAACATTGAGAAATTCAAGAAATGGATGGGACTGGTTCGACAAGAAGGACTGCATAAAAAGGCCAGAATCCTTGCTGGAATCACTCCTATAACATCGGCGGCAGCGGCCAGATATATGCAGACAAAAGTCCCCGGTATGGATATTCCCGATGAAATCGCGGGACGTCTTCGGAAGGCCCGTAGCAAAGAGGAGGCGGCTGAGGAAGGGGTGAGGATTGCTGTCGAAATAGTCGGTCGCCTGAAGCAGATAGAAGGGGTGGCGGGTATCCACCTCATGACTCTTCAGCGAGAGGAGATAATTCCCAAAATCTGTGGTGCGGCCGGTCTCTATCCCCGTCCTTGAAGAAGATGGCCGCTACGGGGCGCGCAGGCTTAGCTACTTGAACTGATCCTGCTACCCTCTCTACGTCGGTTATTTCCTGCTGTCAGGACGCTACACAATGATTGGAGCATCCGCTCCAACCTACCCTTTGCGTGGGGTTGCTTCGTCGTCCTTCCCTTTGGGAAGGACTCCTCGCAAAGACAGACAAACACCCTCGTCAGGGTATTTATTGATACGTGAAAGGCAGCATAGGCAACATGAATCCCTGTCGGTATAATATTCTCTGTTGCGGGCTGAGGCGCTAGCCGTCCTTGGCATGATCGCCCGCAGGTTCGCGTGACAATCTTTCATCGGGAGGAGGTAAAAGATGTCCAAAGCAATCATCATCTACGACTCCAGAAGCGGAAGTACAGAAACAATGGCCAGAGCCATCGAAGAAGGAATGACGGAATCCGGGATTCAAGTCCTATCGAAGAGGGCTGCAAAAGCGGGGGCAGGCGATCTGAAAGATGTTGATGCCGTCGTCCTTGGCTGCCCAACGTACAATGGTGATCTAATGCCTTCTATGAGAACATTTCTTTTCGAAATGGAGAAGGCAAATCTGAAGGGGAAGGCGGGAGCTGCCTTCGGAAGTTATGGATGGAGCGGCGAAGCTGTCCAGAGAATGGCTGACACCATGAAGCATGTTTTCGGGATGAACGTGACGGAACCAGGCCTGAAACTACTGCGCAGACCCGGCGAGCGTGATTTGAACGAATGCAAGGCTTTTGGAAAGAAGATTGGAGAGAGAATAAAGGAGGGTGTGAAATAGGGGCTGAGGTGGCGGGATCAGAAGCATCTAGATAAAGGGAGGCGAAAACATGAAACACGACGTAGGCTCGGCAGGCCCTGAAGAACTGATAGCCCAGGTGGTGCGGATGGCTGATCTGGTGGACTACCAGGATGGCTCTGTGGTCAGCAGGGAGATAATAAACCGAAAGACAGGAACGGTGACTGTTTTTGCCTTCGACCAAGGGCAGGGATTAAGTGAACACACAGCACCGTTTGATGCCCTGGTCTATCTTCTTGATGGTCAGGCAGAAATCGTTATCTCTGGCAAAGCCTTTCGATTGAAAGAAGGCGAGATGGTCATTATGCCAGCCAATCACCCTCACGCCTTGAAAGCACTGGAGAAATTCAAGATGCTTTTGATAATGATAAAGTCTTGATCGCAAGAGATGCGGCAAACGGCCTGTGGGTGTCAGGTGCCCCACCTGACCCAGAAAAGGAGTGGCTGCCTCCTGACCACCTAGTGCTTTCTTGCCGAAATCAGCGAAACGAGATTCTTCTCCTTCCTGCAGAAGGATCAGAATGACACACCTATGCTGTTACCCTGGTCCTTCCTGAAGGGAAGGAGAAGGGTCTCCGCTCCCTTTTGTGACGGGAATTATTGCAACTAAGCACTAGTAACATGCCTTGTCTCACCAAGCCGATCAACCATGGTGGATCAATGCCACCTCGTCACAGTTGGGGAACTTGGGGCATCGGTAGCACTCCGCCCAGACCTTGCGCGGAAGCTCCATGGTGTCCACCCGGCGAAAAGCCAGCTTCTCGAAAAAGGATGGCTGATAGGTGAGGCAGAAAACCTGAGTAATCTCCAACCTCTTCGCCTCCCGGAGACAGGCTTCCACCAGCCTTCTCCCTATTTGCTGGCCTTGCCAACTCTCGTTGACGGCTACCCCCCTGATCTCGGCCAGATCCGACCAGTATATGTGCAGAGCAGCACAAGCGATCACCTGGCCTTCGTCTCTGACCACAAAGAAGTCTCTGATGTTCTCGTAAATTTCGCTCAGGGCACGGGGCAACATTTGACCCTTGTCAGCGAAGTCGTTTACCAGCTTGTGTATCTGAGGAGCATCGCTCACTCTGGCTTTCTCTACCTTCATCCCTTTCTCTCTCACTTCGTCCCCCCATTTCTCACTCTTAGCCTCTGCTCCAGTGCGCTGTAGAAGGAAGCTAGGGGGTAAATCCGGAGAAAGCGTGCCATGCGGGAACTTCGTCTGGCTGTAATTTTGTCTCCATCCTGCAGGGGAAACTCTACCTGGCCATCAATACTGAGCATCGCCTGGTGATCGGTGTGCACTCCTAGCTCTACTACGGCAGTCGCCGGCAGCACCAAAGCGTAAGCCATAGTGAGGTGAGCTGAGATCGGCTTAAGCAGAATCTCCTCAGACTGCGGGTGTAGGATAGGGCCTCCGGCAGCCAGCGAGTAACCAGTGCTGCCGGTAGCCGTAGAAACGATGACTCCATCAGTCTTGTAGGTAGTCAGGACTTCGCCATCGACACTGGCCTGTATATAAACCACCCTGGACACTGCTCCCCTGCCCAACACTGCCTCGTTGAGGGCATGCAGCGGCTGGGGAGGCCCACTACTGTCAGGCGCTGCCTTGCCTTTGAAAGGCATTTCTACCTGTAGCATAGTACGCTGGTCAATCCAGCCGTCCCCATCCAGCACGGATGGCAACACTCCCATAATATTGTCAGCAGATAGCTCGGTCATAAATCCCAGGTGACCTAGATTCACACCAAGGATAGGTATTTCCCAAAGACTGGTGGTTCGCGCTACGCGCAGAATAGTACCGTCGCCCCCCACACTAAGGACCAAGTCTGCGCCTGGACATTGAGCCTTCATCCCTTCCTCATCCCAGGCAGAGCATGTCCAGGTAGCGATCTTCGCGGAGGTCAGAAACTCAGACAGCCGTCCAGCCAGCGTCCTGGCCGCGGCAATCTTGGGATGATAGATAACGCCAACCCTCCTCATAGGTGAATCACAGTTTCCCTTTTTTGAAGAAATCCTCTATATCTTTAATCATCCGCCTGAGGTCGTCGTCACTTATGGGTCCGGCAGCGTCATCCGTGTAGGCCGGAGGCAGCTCGGCTGTGGGGTAGATAAACTCTTTCTTGGCTTCCTCATATAGCTCGTCGTAGATTTTCCCCATCTCCGTCTCTGTTTGTTTAGCTAAAGCCTCAAGCTCCCTGGTATCAACCGGGATATCCTCCATTTTGATCAGCCTCTGCAAAATAGCCAGGGAGCACTTGGGATAGTTGCTCCAGGGCAGCGGAAGCCTGGCAATGTAATAGGGCATTGGTGCCCACAGGCTGACGGCTTCGATGTTCCTGTCCCTGGCAAACCACAAAAACGAGGACTGTATATTGCCAATCCCCTGGTATTCTGGGTAGAGCTTGACATCGTGGCTTTCCACAAATTCTTTCAAATCGGGGTGGTTAACTACCCCAAAGACCAGCGGCTCCTCTGAATGGGTAATCCCCGTAGCCCCAAATGCCCCCGCCATGTAGAGCCTCTTGACCCCAAATTGGCCAGCCACATCCAGGACCAAACCAACATAGTCGTAGGTCTTTGTCGC
>JBGOXA010000302.1:0-2880 GCA_041478915.1 Dehalococcoidia bacterium | reverse complement strand
GTGTACTGAGCGGTGAACAGTATCTAAGAGGGACCAATCAGTGCCACGGCTGTTTGGTTGGTTGCAAGCGGGTGGTCAAGCCTCAAGAGGGAGCCTACCGGCTGAAAGCGGAGGGAGGACCAGAATACGAAGGTGTGGCCAGCCTGGGGACTTTGCTCATGATCGATGACATGGCGGCGATCATCAAGATGAATGAGAGGTGCAATGACTATGGGATGGATGTTATCTCCTATGGCGGCACCATCGCCATGGCGATGGACTGCTACGAGCAGGGCATCATTGGGTTGAGAGATACCAATGGGGTTGAGCTCAGGTGGGGCAATGTGGACTCCGTCATGAAGATGATTGACAAGATCGCCACCAGAGACGGACTCGGAGATGTCCTGGCAGAGGGAGCCAAGCAAGGTGCGGAGAGGATCGGCAAGAGTGCCTCCGATTATGCCGTTGTGATCAAGGGTATGGAAGTGCCGATGCATGACCCCCGAGCCTTGCACGGCCTGGGTCTTTCCTATGCCACCGGAATTCGCGGGGCATGCCATACCAACGACCTGACCATTGCCGTCGAAGAGGGCTTCTTTTCATGGCCGGAAGTCGGATTAGTCGGTCCTATCGAGAACAAGTCTAGTGTCGGCAAAGCCAAAGTCGTCGTGATTTGCCAGAACTTGGGGATGATCTTTGGTTCGGCACCGATGTGCTTTTTGCTGGCTAATGTGATCAAGCCGCAGGAACTGGTGGATTTGATGAGCGCCGCCATCGGGTTTGACTACACTATAGAAGAGTTGATGACCACTGGTGAGCGGATATGGATGCTCAAACGGGGCCTGAATAATCTCATGGGTGTTACCGCCGCAGATGACCGATTGCCGAAGCAGATCCTGACAGCGCACACCGAAGGGGGCGCGGCGGGTTCGGTTCCCGACATCGAGCTGATGCTCAAGGAATACTACCCACTCAGAGGGCTGGACTCCAACGGCCGCCCCACCAAAGAGAAGCTGGATGGCCTGGGATTGCCCGATCTTGCGGCGAAGCTCGCCTGAAACCGCGTCGTCGAATGATCGGGTGCAACTTGGTGTGGATGATGTGCCGTGGTTTCATGAGATTGAGGCTGTCATGCAAACATGTTTGAGAAGCGCCGACCGCAACACAAAAGCCATTGAGCGGTACAGTCAGCGGGATCATTCCTTAGACACAACGGAGAAAGGGCTGTGCATACCATCAATCATTGCTGCCCTGGCAGCTGTAGTGGTGCAAGTCTATTGAATCGGAAGGAGGGCAAGTATGGATTTTGAATTCACACCTGAGCAAGAGCGGCTTGAGAAAGAAATCTACACCTATCTCAAGAAGAATATCCCTCCTGGGCTGGAGGAAGAGTCAATCACCCAGGCTGAGGGAGAGGGGCCCATCGCCCGTGGTTTCGTGAGGCAGATGGGCCTAGATGGATGGATGGGGATCGGGTGGCCAACAGAATTTGGCGGTCAAAATCGGACGCCTATTGAGCAGTACATCTTTTTCGATTTGGCCATGGGATACTTCCGAATCCCGATTCCGGTGCTGGGCCTGATGACAGTAGGGCCAACCTTGATGAGAGTTGGGAGTGAAGAGCAGAAAAGGCGTTTCCTGCCACCCATCCTGACCGGGGATATCCTATTCGGGATCGGCTACACGGAACCGGAGGCCGGCACTGACCTGTTTTCGCTGAAAACTACCGCCATCAGAGATGGCGACGACTACGTCATCAACGGCCAGAAGATATTCACCTCCGGAGGGATGACGGTCGACTATTTCTGGCTGGCGGCGCGCACTAATCCGGATGCCAAGCGCCAGCACGAGGGAATCTCGATCTTCCTGGTCGATGCCAAGACTCCTGGCATCAGCATTCAGCCGATGGACATGATGTGCGAGTATGGGGTGGCTCAGGAGTTTTTCGATAATGTCAGGGTGCCCAAGGAGTGCTTGGTCGGCCAAGAGAATCGAGGCGTCCTCCTCATGGTGACCCAACTGGCCCACGAGCGGATCAATCTGGTCCCACATTCGACGACCGTAAGGATGATTGAGGACACAACCCTGTGGGCCCGATCCACCAAGCGTAACGGATCCCCTATCGGTGATGAGCCCTGGGTGCGAAATAAGCTGGCCGAGCTCACCGTCGAATCAGAGGTGCTCAAGATACTGAACCATCGGGTGGCATGGCAGATGACAAGGGGGGAGACGCCACACGTGGAGTCGGCGTTGATCCAGGTCTTCGGCAGCGAGCACATTGTCCGCACAACACGGGCCTGTCAGGAGATCATGGGCCAGTTCGGACAATTGCGGTTGGGCTCGAAATGGGCCCCGGTTGGTGGGTGGATAGAACGTTTGTCCCGGATGGAATTGCAGCTCACCTTCGTAGGCGGCAGCAACGAGGTTATGCGAGACACAATGGCCACAATGGGTCTTGGATTAATGAAGTCCCGATAAAGGAGTTGGAGAAATGGATTTCTCATTTAGCGATCAGCAGGAGCTTCTAAAGAAAGAGGCGCGTCGTTTCTTCGACAGCGAATTTCCCAAGAAGCTGGTCCTGCAGCTACAGGAGAGCGAACTGGGGTATTCCCCGGAAATCTGGAAGAAGATGGCCGACTTGGGGTGGCTGGGCCTGGTGATCCCGGAGGAGTACGGCGGTGTCAGCGGTACGCTCCTCGACCTGGGGGTCTTGTTTGAGGAAGTGGGCAAGACGGCCTGCCCGAGTCCACTGTTCACCACGATGGCGTTTGGAGTACTTCCCTTGCTGGAGGCAGGGACTGAGGAGCAAAAGCGTCGGCTGCTACCTGGGGTGGCCAGCGGCGATCTGATCTTGACCATGGCGCTATCCGAGCCGGAGGCGGATTATCAGCCTAAGTTTAT
>JBGOXA010000325.1:0-2647 GCA_041478915.1 Dehalococcoidia bacterium | reverse complement strand
GGCAAGCCAGCGCTACGGTTCAGGCTAAGGCCAGATACAGATGAACCTAGTGAGGACAAGTATCATACCTGGCTGGAAGCCAACCTGCCAGCCCTAAGCGGCCCTCACAGCGACCGTCCCTGGGCCCAGATACTCCATGCCATGATCCAAAGTATCCCCAAAAGACGATGGGCACCTCGCTGGGATTCTACCGACAAGAAGTTGACAGTTACATCGCACATCGCCCCATTGACAACATGACACATAGCTCCGTATAATTGTTAATGAAAAACGTTTTCATTTGGCGATGGAATCTGCTGACAAAAAAGTTGCGACTATACTGAGGCAGAGGGGTTACAGGCTCACGCCGCAACGCCGCGCCATCCTGAAAGTGATCGCTGGCAGCCAGGATCACCTTACTCCAGCCGAGATATATCAAGATGTGCATGCGCTGTACCCCAGCATCGGCCTGGTTACGGTGTATCGTACATTGGACATGCTGTTTGGGCTAGGGCTTATTTGTGAACTGCATGCCGCAGGTAGCTGCCGTAGCTACTTGCTCAGAAGGCCATTAGGGCATCATCACCACTTGATTTGCAGCGATTGCGGCTCAGTGGTGGACTTCACCGATTGCAACCTTACAGGGATAGAGAAAAGGTTAGCCGAGGAGACCGGTTTCGATATTGAAGATCACCTCCTTGAGTTCGCTGGCCATTGTCCAAGATGCCAAAGGACGTCTGTAGCCTAAGTGATTACCAGACTTTGCTCTAGGGATACCCTTCGCTTCTTGTTAGATGCGATTGAAGCCTTTTGCAGTCACACCTAAGGGGCAGTGCTGTCGATGATCCACATAGGAATTGACTCCGTAGCCTTCACCATTGGCTCCTTTGAGGTGAGATGGTATGGGATATTCATTGCTCTCTCCATTGTGACAATGGTCGTGTGGGTTTGGCACTTTGGCAGGAGAGCCGGAGTCAGCCCGGAGTTGCTCCTTGGCAGTGTTACTGTAGCTATCCCCGCAGGGCTGATTGTCTCTAAGCTGCTATACGTCATCGACACGTCCGACCCGGGAGGGTTTCTGGAGCGTGGGGGGCTGACCGTTTTTGGTGGCATCATCGGGGGCATACTTGGGGCATGGATATACTTCCGGTTGCGCAAAGTGCCCTTCGGGCCGCTGGCTGATGTTGCCGCTCCAGGCGTCGCCGTGGCGCAAGTGGTGGGCAGGATAGCCTGCACCATCAACGGCTGCTGCTACGGTAAGCCGACTTCGCTGCCGTGGGGCTTTGTATATACTCACCCCGGCAGCGAGGCTCCCCTGAATGTGGCTATTCATCCCACACAGGCATACGAGATGCTTCTGAACCTGGCCCTTTTTGGCGTCATTTTTTGGATACTGCGGGGTCGGCTCAAACCGGCGGGATCGCTTATGGTAGCCTACCTCGCCCTATACTCCATGGGTACCTTTGGCATAAGGTTTCTCCGTGGAGACACGCAGTCGTTTCTCGGCAGTCTGCAAGAGGCCCAGGTGGTATCGCTGATCATAGCAGCGGGCGCCACATTTTTCTTCGTTACTAAGACACGCTGGGTAACGAAGGGCGGGACTGCGGCGAGGGTGGGGGTTCCTGAATAGAGGGATTGAACATGGTGATGAGCGTGGGACGGCTAAGGAGGGATGGGCGGTAGGCTGCATGTCTGCTGGTGCTGGCAATGGGACTCATCGTTCTGACCGCAGAAATGCCACGAATGCCAGCCCGAAGACAGGTCAGAGATAGAAGGAAGCAGCAAGATGAGAGGGAAATATATCCTGGTTCCAATGCTCGTCACGTTACTTCTTGTTGGAACCCTGTCTTGCCAGTCATCAACCAGTGGCCCGGGGAAGCACATTGTCGTCACTTACTCCGTTCTTGGTTCCATTGTAAAAGAACTTGTTGGTGATAAGGCAACTGTAACTGTGTCCATCCCCAATGGACTAGACCCGCATGAATGGGAACAATCTGCCAAGCGCATAGAAGCGATAAACAAGGCAGACCTTGTTGTCGAAAACGGACTTGGCCTTGAAGGCAGTATGCAAAAGACTCTGCAGACGGCTAGAAAGAGCGGAGTAAAATTCTTCACTGCTTCAGACTATATTACTGTCCGCCACGTCGGGCCCAGAGAGGGGATTCCCTCCGGCGATCCAGACCAAGTAATTGGTGCGGCCGACCCACATCTGTGGATGGACCCGATAGCCATGAAGAGTGTCGTGAGCGGGCTCGCTTCCGTTCTTATGAAAGACCTGAACCTGGATGTCAGCAGCCAGGCCCTGGAGCTGGAAAGCCGCCTGGATAGTCTAAACGCGGAAATCGCTGATATGGTGGAGGCAATACCTCAGGAAGACCGTAAGCTCGTTACTGGTCATGAATCCATGGGATACTTTGCGCAGCGCTATGGCTTTGAGCTCGTTGGGGTAATTATATCCAGTCTGTCGACGCAGGCATACGTCACGGCAGAAGACCTGGCCGCCGTTAAGAAGGCCATAGAAGATAACCATGTCAAGGCAATCTTCACTGAGCTTGGCACGTCGCCAGCAGTGGCCAAAGCCATGGGCGCTAAAACAGTAGAAGTGGTTGAACTTACCACACATGCTTTACCCAGCGATCGTTCCTATTTTACATTCCTGAGGAACATC